>JAOACM010000414.1 GCA_026417845.1 Planctomycetota bacterium
AGATGTGTATAAGAGACAGGTATAATCCATCCGACCGCGCATACAGGATCGGCGATTTCGTGCGCGGAGCGCCCGAAGATGTCGCGGCCAGGATAGCGCTCGACCGCACACCGCTCCACGCCGCGAAGATATCGTTCGATCACCCTGCGGACGGGAGGCGGATAACCGTCGAAGCTCCCCTCCCGAGGGACATCAAAGAGTTCCTGCGTCTCCTGCGGAAGTACAGGTCGAAGGGCGGCGTCAGAAAAGAAGAAGGCGGGGGGCGCGGAAGAAGCGGCGGGAAGGAGGGCGGAAGGGGCAAGGGTGCTGCAGGCGGTGAGGGCGGGAAGAGCCTGACTGTAAACCTCCGGACAGATCGGGCGGGACGTTGCGGAAACTCCTAGCGCCATGGAAGTCTGGACAGGCTTGAAACCGGCCGGCGGGGCAGGCGGCTTCCGGGCGCAAAATGCCGGAGGGGAGACGGAACACCCCCGGAAGACGTGCGGGCCCGACCGGGGGAGGCGGAGAAATGGCCGGGCGCTACAGATATTTCGATCCCAGGGCGCTGACGCGCATCGGCCGCGCCGCGCTGGTGGCCAGGGGCGTGGTCGAGGGGTTCATAACGGGGGTGCACAGGAGCCCTTTCAAGGGCTTCTCTATCGAGTTCGCCGAGCACAGGGAGTACGCGCCGGGCGATCCGCTGAAGCACATAGACTGGCGCGTCTGGGGCCGTACCGACAGGCTGTATGTAAAGCAGTTCGAGGACGAGACCAACTGCCGATGCTACCTGTTGCTGGACAGGTCAGCCTCGATGGGCTTCCGCGGCGGCGGGACGCTGCCTAAATTCGAGTATGCGTGCTTCCTTGCCGCCTCGCTGGCATATCTGGCGATCCGCCAGCAGGACCTTGTGGGCCTGGTGACCTTCGACCACCGCGTGCGCGACTTCCTGCCGCCGGGATCGTCCGGCGAACACCTGAGGCGCATCCTGGAGCGGCTCGAGGCGATTAGGGCCGGTGAGATCAGCGGTATGTCAAAGACTTTCCACGACCTCGCCGAGGCGGTCAAGAGGCGCAGCTTCGTGATAATAATATCCGACCTGTACGACGACGAGGCGGAGGTGATGAAGGCGATCGGACATTTCCGCCACAGGAAACACGAGGTCCTTCTGTTCCACCTGCTGGACCCAGCGGAGACGGAGTTTCCCTACACGAGGCTGACGGACTTCGTGGACATGGAGACCGGGGAAAGGTTGCAGGTGGACCCGCGGTACGCGCGGGGGGAGTACCTGGCGCAGCTTGAGGCGTTCTGCGCGCGGATGGGACGGAGCTGCGCGGAGGCAGGGGCCGAGTACGCGCGGATCGTTACCGGGACGCCGTTCGACGCGGCGCTGGCGATGTACCTTGCGCGCAGGGCGAAGACGTGACGGAGGCCCGATGCTCCCGCTCGGCATGTTCGCGAATCCGGCCTTCCTGTTCGGCCTCGCCGCCTCGGCAATACCGGTGATAATACACCTGACCTGGCGGAAGAGATCCCGCGAGGTCCTTTTCCCGTCGCTGAAGTTCCTTACGGTGTCGGCCAGGCGGACCGCGCGCCGGAAGCGCGTTACCGAATTGCTGTTGCTGCTTCTGCGCTGCGCTATGCTGGCGCTTCTGGCCGTGGCGCTGGCCGGACCGTTTCTGAGGGCGGCCGCGATTCCGGGTACCGGCGCGCCGTCGGCCGTCGCCATCATCCTGGACAATTCGCTCAGCATGAACGCGCGCGCCGGAGCGATGACGCGGCTCGATCTGGCCAAGCGGGCGGCGGAACGGATACTATCCGGCCTGCCCGACGGCCGCGCCCGCGCCGGGATATTTCCCGCCGGAGGCGCCACGGATGGGCCCGGCCTCGGCGCCCTCGGCAGACCTTCCGATGCCCGCGCCGCGCTCGCGTCCATCTCCGTCTGGCGCGGGCGCGCAGACCTTTCCGCTGCCGCCAGGCTCGCCGTCTCGGCGCTCGACGGATCCGGAGACGCGGTTCGCGAGCTCTACGTCCTGACCGACATGCAGCGCGCCACGCTGAAGGATCTTCCTGCGGTCCTGGAAGGTGTTAAGCGGGAAAACGTAGCGGCGTGCGTGGTGCCGATCGAGCCCGGGATCGCCCGCAACGCCGCGATCGTCGCCCTTGACATCCGGTCGCGCGGGAACCTGGTCGGGGCGCCGTTCGGTTTCGAGGCCTCCGTGCGGAATTTCGATACCGACCCGGCCGACATCGCCGTCGAGCTGACGGTGGACGGCGAACGGGTCGCGTCGCGCACGGTAAAGGTCGCCGGAGGGGGCACGGCGTCGGTATCGTTCGGGCACGTCTTCCGGGATACCGGGTGGCACGAGGGATTCGCGAGCCTCCCAAGTGACTGTCTTCCAGACGATGACCGCCGCTTCTTCGCGGTAGAAGCGCGGAGCACCCTGCCCGTCCTGTTGGTGGAAGCTCCGGCCTCGTCCATCGAATTCAGGAACGCATCCTACTACCTGGCGAGGGCGCTCGATCCGGCCGGCGCGGCGGTCGCAGGGTCCGCGAAGGATGCTTTTGCGGGATCGGGTATAAGGCCGTCGCTGATCGCCCCCGACAGCCTCGCAGCCGAAGACCTCTCGAAATACCGCGCTATATTCTGGATCAACCCCTCGACCCCTTCGGCGAACGTCGCGGCAAGGGTAAGGGATTTCGTGACCGCCGGGGGCTGCCTGGTGGTGTTCCCCGGAGAGGCGACGCGAGGGCCGGAGTTCACGGCCATGCTCGGCGCATCAGACAGGGGCGGACCGCTGCCGGCATCCATAGGCGACAGGTTCGGCGATCCCTCGGACCGCGAAAAGTTCCTGAACATCAGGGACGTGGCCTTCGAGAGCGCGGCGATGGCGCCATTCCGCGGCACAGACCGCTCAGCCTTCGAGGGCGTGCGGGTCCACGCCGGGTTCGAGCTGTCCCTCCCGCGCGCAGGCACTTCGGAGCCCCTCCTGACGCTGAATGACGGGCGCCCTTTCCTCTGCAGAGGTCCATTTGGGAGCGGCGAGGTGTATCTCTTCTGCTCGACGCCCGATGGCGTCTGGACGAACTTTCCCCTGAAGCAAGTATTCCTCCCGATGATGCATGTGATCTGCCACCGGGCGGCTGGGGAGGGGGGCGAAGCGGCGAAGCTTTCAACCGGCCGCGTCCGCCTGCGCCTGTCCGATAAGGAGGACATCGAGGGCGAACTGTTCCGTCCCGGCGAACCGGCGCCGGTGAAGATCGCAACCAGGGCCGGAGAGATGCTCGAATTCGAGGCCGAAAGGCCCGGGATATACCTGTTGAGGTGGAAGTCGCCGCGTCCCGGCGAGAGGCGGATCGCGGTCAACGTGGAGCCCGCCGAATCGGATCCGGCCGCTATGGGCGAGGACGAGCTGCGGAAGGCCTTTTCAGGGTTCGGGACGTTCCTGTTCCAGCGGGACGTTTCGGCTCTCGACGAAACCGTGGCGCGCATCAGGGAAGGGTTGCGGCTCGGACCTCTTCTGATGGCGCTGGTGCTGGTCCTGGCGGTGGCCGAAAGCTTCCTGGCGAACCGGTTCCGGGGCTGGAAGGCAGCCGAGTCCCCCGAGCGGGAAATCGGCACCGGCGGCCGTGCGACCGGCGCCGGCGACCTTGCGGCCGGCACTGGCGATCATGCGGAGTCTAACGCTCTGGCCGGCACTGGATAGGGTCTTGAGCTTCCCGGCGCGGGCGGGGCGGGTCTCGTCGAAGGCATCGAGCGCAGGTGGGCCGTCGGAGCTTCCCGGCGCGGGCTGACCCATGTGTACGGTCCGGCGCGCGCAAGGACGGGGATCGGATGCGGAATGGGGATCGCTGAAATGTGCGGCGGTCGGGCGGTGCTTGCGATCGAGACATCCGGCCGGATTGGAGGCGTCGGCATCTACTCGTTCGACGGAGGAAACGCGGCGGGCACGCTGCTCTTCGAGCGGACCTTCGAGCGGGGAATTCTACATGGGACGGAGGTCGTGCCGGCGATACGCGACGGTCTGAAGGAGGCTGGCATCTCAGGGCGCGAGCTGGCCCTGATCGCCGTCTCGGCCGGGCCCGGAT
>JAOACM010000041.1 GCA_026417845.1 Planctomycetota bacterium
CTGTTAGAGTAGCCCCCCGGCAGCGCGCGAAAGATACAGAGCATGACCTCTCGCGAAAGGACATGGGCGAAGCTTGAAGGGAGACCTTCGGACAGGCTGCCCGCCCACCCGCTCTTCATGATCTACGCCGCCGACCTGATAGGCGAGAGCTATGAGAGATACCTGAAGGATTTCCGCATCCTGGTCAGGGGGCAGATGGTCGTTGCCGAACGTTACGGTGCGGACGTCGTTTCGTGCTGCTCGGATCCCTGGCGCGAGGCGGCTGACTGCGGCACGCCGCTCAGGTTCTTCGACCATCAGCCTCCCGCCGCCCTGCGGCACGTGGTGTCCTGCGCGGCGGACCTGGCAAGGCTCAAGGTTCCCGACCCGCTGGGCGGCGGACGGATGACCGACAGGGTGAGGGCGTGCGAAGAGTTCCGCCGGCAGACGAATGGAGAACTCGTCGTGCTGGGCTGGATCGAAGGCCCGCTTGCCGAAGCGGCGGACCTTCGAGGCATGAACGAGATGCTGGAAGATATCGCCGCGGACCCGGACTTCGCAGCGGCGCTGATGGATTTCGCCGTGGAGATGGAGACGGCGTTCGCTCTGGCCCAGATCCGGGCCGGCGCCGACATGATAGGGATCGGCGATGCGGCCGCTTCGCTGGTTTCTCCGGCTTATTACAGAAGGGAGGTTGCGCCCCGCGAGAAGAAGGTGGTTGACGCAATCCACGCGGCTGGGGCGAAGGTGCGTCTGCACATATGCGGGGACACAAGCGGCAAGTTCGAAGCGATGGCGGCCACAGGAGCCGATTTCATCGAACTGGATTATCCGGTGGATATCGCGCGGGCGCGGGCCGCGATGCCCGGCGTGTGCCTTGGCGGCAACCTGAATCCCGTCGCAGGCTGCCGCGATTCTGAGCCGGCCAGGATAATGCGCGATCTTGCCGACATACACCGCCGGGCCGGCGAGCCGTATATCCTTTCGCTGGGCTGCGAAGTGCCGCCGGGGACACCTGAGGCGAATGTCAGGGCCATATTCGAGTACGCAAGGTCTGCGCCGCGGGTCTGATCTCCGTGCGCGCGTCGGTTCCGTCCGTTCCCGGTTTCGTCCTCTGATCCTGCGCCGGATGGTATTCCGCCGGTACGGTGCCCGTCCCGATAGCGACGTGCGCCGCGCGCGAGCCAAGCGCCACCTCTGTGGCCTTCGCGGAGTGTCCAAGGTGGCGGTAATTGTTTGCCGTCCCCATATGTGGGGTACAGAGGGCGCGGAGCATATGTGATGGCGCCATTATTGTTGCCGCTCAAGCGTACCACGGCTTTGTTGCACAATTAAAGTCGTAAGTCCATATAGAACAATACGTTGCGTGCAAATGTCGCCTCCGGAACGACATGCCGCAACTTATTGCATGTCAAGGCCTTACAACCTTATATGCAACAAAGCCGCGTACCGCTGCAGGTAGTAACCGCTACCTGAACGCGGCAAACAAGTACGGACGGCGAGGGCCGTCCGGTCCGGTCGCCGGCGGCTTCGTGCAGGGGCACCGCCCCATCCAGAGTCCCGGCACTCAGCGCATCCGGCGTATCCACGCGACGGCCTCGCGGTAGCGAGGGAACCTGCGCTCGGCCTCGCGGAATTCCCTCGAATGAAAGCTGCGCCTGCCGTCGGCCTCCCGCCTGACCGGATAGATCGCATGCAACAGCTCGTGGTAGACCATGTAATCAAGTACGTAATCGGGCGCGTCCGGACGGTCGAATGCCCTGCTTATCAGCACGCGGTTCCGGGCGCGGTCGTAGCTGCCAAGGCGCCTGCGGGCGCTGGCCGGGCTGAAGGAAATCCTGACGGCGGACATCGCGCCGCCGAAGAAGGCGGCATCCACCCGCTCCTTGACCTTGCGCAGATCCTGCCATCGTCCGACCGGCTGGTCCTCGACCTCCCGGCGGCGGTCCGTCTTTCCGTAACTGTCCAGAACATCGTCGGGGAGGGAAGTAAGATATTTCTTGTATATCCGCATCGCCCGGGCCGGATCGCGCCGGCGGCAAAGCCTGGCAGCGAGGATCGCCAGCATGGCGAATACCACTGGCGCAGGTGCCTTCCTTAGCGAATCGTGCAGCCTGACGATCACGCGACCGTTCCGCACGCGGACGGTGTGTCTGAGCGTAGCGTACGGATAGTATTCGACCTCTACCTCCCGCGCCGGCCCATTCCATCCGGACTCGGAGAGCAGCCGCTGTATTTCCGCCTTCGCCTCGCGTTCCGGGACCGATGCGGCGGATGCGCAGCCGGAGGGGCGGGCCGGCGCCGGGACGTCTGGAGGGGGATAGGGCCCGCCTCCGCCGGGAGCGATCCTCATGGGTGGCGGGATAGGCGTCGGGGCCTGGGTTGCTCCGGGAGCGCACGGAGCAGGGCCGGAGGTATGGGAGGCCGATCCGCCTTCGCGCGGAGAGGGGCGGATCGCCGGATGCGATGGCGCGGGAAACGGAGCGATCCCTGGGACGGGCGCGGATACGGCCGGGGATTCCGGTGCCCTTTGAGAAGCGTCCGACGCGCCGCTATCCACGCCGCCGGAGCTGGCGCCCGATGGCGCTGCGTTTTTCTCCGCAGCCGGCGGGATTGCCGACTGGCTGGCCTGACCAGCATAAGGGTCCGGCCCTGACGCTGCCGCGACGCCATCCGCGTCCCTTCCGCCGGACCACGCAGTAACCTCCGGCTCTCCCGGTGCGGCGGAGCCGGAAGGCTGCCGGCCCTGCGGCGAAACCGGCGGAAGATGCGCGGATGTCGCTGGCACAGCGGGGACGGAAGGGGGGCATGTCCGCTCCGGCCCCGCTTCGAGGATATCAAAGAGCGATCCCTGGCCCGGGGCGCCGCGCAATGTCCTGCGTAATCTCAACGTTGGACTCCTCCGAAAGCTTTTCTGCCTTTTCGTACGCGGTTTCCGGGGGGGACCGCCGCCGGGATGTGCAGGGTCAGAAGGATTGCTGCTCCGCCCGATGCATTCCGCAGCCACAGCCCGACGCGCGCTGCGTCCGTGGCATCAGTCCCCGATACGGCCCCGGCAACGCGTGCGCAGTTCCTTATGCCGCGCCCGATGGGCGTTTGCAAGAGATGCCAGCGAACCATATGCCCCCGCAGGCGCGCGGACGCATTATGACGCCTAACGGCTGCATATGGTACACCCGACTTCCATGCCGGACATAAAGCGCATCTGCGATGGAACCCGGTTGCTGCTGCGGGATGCCAGCCCGGCCATGTGCCCCTGCGGAGGCGACTGGTACCACTGTTGGGTTGCGACTCCTCATGACGCGCGTCCGAATCTTTGCGTTTTCGCGCGATTCCGTTTGCGGTAATGTCTTGCTCTGCGGCTGCTTCTGAGGCTGGGGGAGCTGGTGCTGGCGCCGCGAGGCAACCGGAAAGGGGAGGCAGACGGCGTGAGACTGCACGAATATCGGGCCAAGGAACTGCTGTGCAAATACGGAGTACCCGTGACGGAGGGGATGGCGGCGGCGACCCCGGAGGAGGCCGCGGCGGCGTTCGAGAAGCTCGGCGGCACCGGTGCCGTCGTGAAAGCCCAGATACTCGCCGGCGGCCGCGGCAAGGCTGGCGGCGTGAGGCCGGTACGATCGGCAGTGGAGGCGGCGCGGGCGGCCGCCGACCTGCTCGGCAAGCCTCTCGTTACAGCGCAGACCGGGCCGGGAGGGCAAATGGTCGGGAGAGTGTACGTCCAGCGCGAATATGATCTGGAGCGCGAACTGTACCTCGCCGCGGCGCTCGACCGGAGCGGCGCGCGGGCGGTCATGATAGGGTGCGCCGAGGGTGGCGTGGAGATCGAGGATATCGCGGCACGCCGGCCGGGAAAGATCATCCGGGAGGTCCTCGCGCCGTGGGCGGGAATCCAGCCGTATCAGGCGCGCAGGCTCGCCTTCCGCCTGGGTCTGTCCGGCAGGCTCCTCGCCCAGACCGTCCAGTTCGCGACCGCCCTGGCCAGGGCTTTCTTCGAGCTCGATTGCGTCCTGGCTGAGATCAACCCGCTCGTCGTGACGAAAAACGGCGCGCTGCTGGCGCTGGACGCCAAGCTGGAGATAGACGACAACGCCATGTTCCGGCATCCGGAGCTGGCATCCATGTCGGATCAGTACGATCAGGACGCCGCGGAGGCCGAGGCCAGGAAACACGATCTCTCCTACGTGCGGCTCGATGGAGACATCGGCTGCCTCGTGAACGGAGCCGGATTGGCAATGGCCACCATGGACATGATAAAGCTGTGCGGGGGGTCGCCGGCCAATTTTCTGGACGTCGGCGGTGGAACGGACCGCGAAAGAGTGGCGGCGGCCTTCGGGATACTGGCCGCGGACGCGAGGCTCAAGGCGATATTGGTCAACATCTTCGGCGGGATCGTACGCTGCGACCTGATAGCCGAGGGCATTCTGGAAGCGGCGCGACGGGCGATCCCCCGCGTGCCCATCGTGGTGCGTCTGGAGGGAAACTCTGCCGGCGCGGGTCTCGACCTGCTGGCCGGCTCCGGCCTTGATATTATCCGGGCCGATTCGCTGGCCGACGCCGCCCGCCAAGCGGTTGCAGCGGCGGCATCGGACGGCCGGGCGCAGGCGAACAGAACGTAGGCCGGCGGGAGACGTCAGCGATCTGGAGGGCGCCTGCGATCCGGAGCCGTCAGCGCCGGCCGGGACGGGTGCCGCCCCGGCGAAACGGCGGCGGAAGCGGCCCCGCCTGCCGCCTCCATAGTCCGTCTACCAGCAATGTACCCGCCCGTGTAGAGGACGGCCGCGGGCGATGGCCTCCTCTGCCTCCTTCCGGTCCAGCGCCAGCAGCATGATGCCGTGATCCACCGTGTGCCGGTATATTTTCTCCATGTCGTTGTAATCGGGCTGCGACAGGTTCACAGCGTACACGCCCTCGATCTCTGCCAGCCGGTCAATATAATGATCGCCTTTGCCGCAGAAGTGCACGGCGCCGCCGCCGAATTCGCGGAGTATGCGGCCGTCGTAAGGCGCCACGAATTCATCGAACATGGCCGGCGAAAGGTTCATCGCGGAGTCGTCCCGCAGCAGCACCGTGCCCCTGTGCATCAGGGACCAGTGGACGGACATCGGTCCGGGCGTCGCGCCGACCGCATCCATCCATTTCCTCATGAACCGGATATACGTATCCGTGATAAGTTCCAGGAACGATTTAACCAGGTCGGCGTCGTCCACGAGCGCGAGGAACAGTTCGCTGCCCCAGAGAAGTTCGCAGACGTCTATCGGTCCCTGGAGGTCCGGGTGATAAATATGCACATATTTCGAGACCTTGGGGTAGGGGAGCATCAGTCGGACGAAATATTCGCCCATGTCGAGCACGCGGCCGCCGAGGCCGCGGCGCATATCCGGCGCGCCGGCATCCAGTATCTTCAGTATAGCCTCGCGCCCGCCAACGGGTCGTGTGGTCGGCAGAGTATCCGCGGCGCGGTCCATAACGAAGAGGTCGGCGCCAAACAGGGAAGACATTATCCCCGTCCCATAGTTGCTTCTGACGCACAGGATGCGGCCGTCGCCTTTTTCGAGGGACTCGGAGCATGCGCGGAGCTGGTGGAGCGCCATCGCGTCGAAGTCCGAAATGGCGTCGTTTATGTTTATCTTCGGCCATTCGAGCGACGGCGGGGCGGACCGGGGGCGGCGCGGGGAGAATATGTCTCCGCGGAAGCCGCCCGTGACGAACGATCGCCATTCCGCGAGCAGCGCCTCCTCGGCATCCGCATCTATCCTCCGCTCGAGGTCCTCCAGGTATTTTTCAAGGTCCATAGCGCGCTATTCCGTCCCGTCCAGGCGCGGTCAGACAGCGCCGCGCTCCCCCGAGTCTCCACTTCAGGGGCCATCCGGAAAAACTGCCGGCGCAAAGCTTACGGCTTTGCGATCTCGATTCCGCGGCCGGAAGTTTCCAGGCAGGCTTCTCACGGCCTGCCGATGCCGATGTAAACAAAGCCGCGCCCGCGCACCTCGGCGGGGTCCAGGACGTTGCGGCCGTCCAGTATCAGCTTCCCGCGCATGATTGCCGCCAGGCGGTCCATGTCCGGAGACCTGAACTCAGCCCATTCGGTGGCAAGTATGAGCGCGTCCGCTCCGCGCGCCGCCTCGTACTGGGAATCGCATATCTCTATCGAGTCGCCGAACAGGCGGCGGGCGTTGTCGCCTGCGACCGGGTCGAACGCCCGCACGACGGCGCCGTCCTCGAGCAGCGCCCGTATTATGGCCACGGCTGGCGCCTCGCGCAGATCGTCGGTCCGCGGCTTGAACGCCAGCCCCCAGATGGCTACAGTGCGCCTCTTCAGAGAGCCGCCGATTTCCTTCCTGAGGCGCGGCAGGAGCCACAGCTTCTGCTCTTCGTTGATCGCAAGCGCCGCCTCGGCTATGCGCATCCGTATCCCGACCGATCTTCCCGAAGCGGTCAGCGCCCGCAGGTCCTTCGGAAAACACGAGCCGCCGAACCCGATTCCGGCGAAGAGGAATTTGTTCCCTATGCGCGGGTCGTATCCCATTCCGCGTCGGACCATCTCGACGTCGGCCCCGACCTTCTCGCACAGCCTTGCGATCTCGTTCATAAACGATATACGCGTCGCGAGGAAGGCGTTGGACGCGTACTTGGTCAGCTCGGCCGACTCGATGTCCATCCTCAGGATCGGCGCCCCGGTACGTACGAAGGGATCGTAGAGCCTGCGCAGCATATCGAAGGCCCGGTCACCGTCGGTCCCCACGATTATCCTGTCGGGCCGCTGGAAATCGGCTACGGCGGAACCTTCCTTCAGGAACTCGGGGTTGAACGCAACTGAGACGCCCGGAGCACCTGCGGCCCGCATCCTCGCGCCCAGCGAGCGCGTCGTGCCGACCGGGACGGTGCTTTTGACGACCACCAGCTTCCGCCCCTCGGCACACCGCGCCACCGATTCGGCTGCCGATGTTATGCGCGACAGATCGGCGGCCCCGTCCTCGCGGGACGGAGTGTCCACGGCCAGGAAAATGATGTCGGATGATCGTACGGCGTCAGGATACTCGGTGGTAAACCGCAGCCGCTTCTCGCGCAGTCCCAGGGCCAGGAGGTCCTTCAGCCCCGGCTCGAACAGGGGCGTCTCACCCGCCGACAGCGCCCTGACCCTGGCCGGATCCACATCCAGTCCGACCACGTCATGACCGGCCTCAGCAAAACACGCGGCCGTCACCGATCCGACGTAGCCCGTGCCGATTATGCTTATCCTCATATCGTTTCTTCACCTTCGCGATCGTCGAAGCTCAGGAAACGGTCACGGCCTTCCCTGTAGCGGCACTCCTGTATATCCCATCCAGTATCTGCATCACCTTGACGCCTTCCTCGCCCGTCGCCATGTGCGGCTTCCCCGTAATGATGCACTCGACGAAATGCTCCATCGCGGAGGGAACCTGCTGATCAAAGGAGACGATCTTCTTCGCCAGGCGCGAGTTGCCCTCTTTCGAGAAAAGTTCCGCCTCGAACTCGTACCTGCCTCCGACGTTGCGCTGAACCAGTCCTCCCTTCGCCCCGAACACCCAGGTTTCCATGAATTCCGCCTCGGGCCTGTGCGTGGCCCAGCTCGCCTCGATCTCCAGCGTACTACCGTCCTTGAATCTGACCAGCCCCACCGCGAAGTCCTCGCAATCGAATTTAACCCTGGCCGCCCTGGCAGCAGGTGCGGCGAGCCTGTCGTAGGCGGCACCAAGGACGGCCGCAGGCTCCGGATAACCCATCAGCCACAGAGCCAGGTCAAGGCGGTGGACACCAAGGTCAATCAGCGGACCACCGCCGGAAAGCTCCTTTATCCCAAACCATCCCCCAAATTTCGGCAGCCCCCACCTTCTGTGCCAGATCGAGCGCGCGAAGTAAACATCTCCCAGGACGCCGGCGTCCACCTGCTCCTTCAGGGCGCGGCTTACGGGGAGAAACCGGTACGAGAAGTTTATCATGAGTCGCCTGCCGGCCTTCTTCGCGGTCTCCACCATCTTTCTCCCCTCGGCGGCGCTCATCGCCATCGGTTTTTCACACAGCACGTGGCATCCAGCCTTCAGGGCCTCGATTGTAAGCGGCGCGTGGAATTTGTTGGGCGTAGCGATGCTCACAATATCCAGCTTATGGGCGGCCAGCATCTCGCCGAGGCTCTTGTAGCGGTTCCTTATCCCGTGCTCGTCGCCCACTTTCGCGAGTTTCGCCTCGTCTACGTCGCATATTGCTGCGACCTCCGCCCCGGAGTGCTTCTTGTAGTTCGCGATGTGACTTCTGCCAATGCCCAGGCCGACAACTCCGATTTTGAGCTTTTCAGACATGAGCTTTCCCCTCCTGTCTCTCCTTCTTGCGCCGCGCCCGGTTTCTCCTTTGGAGGGCGGCCGTCTTCCGGCTCCATCGCTGGTCGCCGTTCCGCCTCTTTCGCCGCATCCGTCCACCCTGGCGAAGCGGCATATCCGCCTGGCCGTTTCGGGGAAATCAGATGCGGACCGACGTATGGTCGGAGTATGCCACCGATCGGGCCTTCCAGTCAAACGCAGGCCAGCGGCAGGTACGCGGTTCAGGATGCAGATTGTATTGTGGTGCCCCAGTGGCGGCATATGGCAGAGCCTGCCAGAAACGCAGGGCGTCAGGCGTCAGGAGCGGAACCCGGAGGTTATCGCCGGCCGTCCGGAAGACCCCCGTTCCCGATGGGGGCGAGCCGATACCACAATTGGGTTGCGCATCCGGCGCCCGGCACCGATTCGCTTTACTTGGGGCGCGCCCGCTCCTATAAGGCATACCGTTGAAGGATTACGAACCGGTACTTCCGAACAGGGCCCGAATCGAGGTTTTTCGAAGATGGCCGAACCGATCAGGATAGGTGATTTCATACTCGAAAAGAAGCTCGGGGAAGGCGGCATGGGCCAGGTGTTCAAGGCCCGCCAGGTCGGCCTCGAGCGCGATGTGGCGCTCAAGATACTGCCGGCCGCCTCCGCGCAGAACGAGGAGTTCAAGGCGAGGTTTTACCGCGAGGCGCAGAACGCCGCCAAGCTGATACATCCGAACATAATACAGATATACACGATAAGCACCTACGAGGGCATACCTTACTTCGCGATGGAATTCGTCGAGGGGCTCGACCTGCAGCAGATACTGGAAGGGCAGGCCGAGGCTATGCCGACGCTTCCGGAGATAGTCGAGATCATCCGCTCGGTGGCCCGTGCGCTGGCAATGGCGGCGGAGCTTTCGATAGTCCACCGGGACATAAAACCGGCCAACATCATGGTGAGCAGCCGGGGCGTGGTAAAGGTGATGGATTTCGGACTCGCGAAAGCCACCACCGGCATGAGTTCGCTGACGCAGACCGGCTTCATCATGGGCACGCCGACGTATATGTCCCCCGAACAGGGAGAAGGCAAGGAGGTGGACGGACGGAGCGACCTGTATTCGCTCGGGTGCGTGTTCTACGAGTGCCTGGCTGGACGTCCGCCATTCCATGCGGACGGCATGGCTGCGCTGATATACAAGCACATATACGAAGAGCCGAAGCCGCTGAAGGAATTGCGGCCCGACGTGCCCGACGCGGTGGCCCGCATAGTGCACAGGATGCTTGCCAAGAAGCCTGAGGACCGCTACCCCGACGCGAACGCCCTGCTTCAGGCGCTCGACTCGCTTGACCTCGGCCCCGACGCCAGGAACGTGAACCTGGCGCGTCTCGGCCGGCGAAGGCACGGCGCCTCATCCGGGGGCGGGGTGTCGCCGACGGAGGCGGCGCTCGATGCGACAGCGATGCCGGCGCTCGGCCTGCCGAGGACCGTGCAGGCCGGCGCGGCTGGAGCGTCCGCGACCCCGGCCGCGCTCGAGCGGACTCTGATCGCCGGCCAGGCCGGTGCCGGGACGGTGGGCGCGTCGGCTCTGCGCGAGGCGACCATAGCGACGCCGGCCAGAGCCGGTGCGTCCGACCACGGACCGTCCGGTCAGGCCACCATCGTCACGGGCGCGCCGGGCGCTTGGACACCGGCCGCCGCGGCGCCGCCGGCCCCGAAGGCGCGGCGCACAACGATATTTGCCGCCGCAGCGGTCGCGCTGATACTGGTCACCGGAGCCGCGGTCGGGATAGCGCTGATCCTCGGCGGACGGGATGGCGGGACCGGGTCCGGAAGCGGCGCCGGCACACCTGGAACGCCCGGATCTGCGCCCGGCAGGACGCTGACGCTGCCGCTGTCCGGTCTGAAAGACATCCTGCCCGGCGTACCCGGCGCGAGAGTGGTTCAGGGTGGAATCCAGCGGGATTACCCGTTCGAAGACGTCCAGCTGCCTCCCGGAAAGTACACTATCAGGATTGAAAAGCGCGGCTACAAGCCTCTGGAGCGCGATGTCGTGCTGGCGGAGGGCGCCCCGCCTCCACAGTGGTCAGCCGCAGACTGGAAACTGGCCCCGAAACCGGAGCTTGACGAGCCTTACAGGGAAGGAGTCAGGCTTATGGAGGCCGGAGATTTCGAAGGCGCGCTGCGCGAGTTCCGGCGGGCGGAGGACCTCGATCCCAACTACCTTGACTTGGCCGAAAGGATAAGGACCGCCGTCGATAAACAAAAGGAATCGCTTAAGAAGGTCGCGGAGCTGATCAGGGTCGGCAAAGAGGCAATCGCGGCCAGGAAGTGGGACGAGGCGGTCGAGGTCCTGTCGAAGGTTCCCGTCGAAGCCGGGCGGGACTATCAGACGGCTCAGCTCCTTCTGAATCAGGCAAATGACAGCCGGATCAAACTCGCGGGCTTCATCGAGGGCGCAAAGGATAAGTTGCGCAGGGGTGATTTTGCCGGAGCGAAGGTGGACATTGAATCGGCCTTGGCGGTCGCGCCGCCGGGTAGCGAGGCCGGGGAGATACGCAAACGCCTGGATGAGGCGCGGGATCTGGAAGCCAGGGCTGCGAAGGCGCTGGAGGGGAGGAACTACAGAGAGGCGCTCGACATGTATCGCACGCTCAGGGCCATAGCCCCAGCCTCCGACCATCTCGCCAGGCAGATAAAGTCGTGCGAGGACTTCCTGGAGGCTGAAGGGAAGGCTGGCGAGATGCTGCGAGGCATACGGGAGGCGGTGGACAAGGGAGATTCCGCCGCAGCCGTGGCGCTTATTAACAGGTTGCCAGAACTGTACCGGAACATGCCGGAGGTAGCGGAGCTCAGGAAGAAGGCAGAGGAGGCCGTAAGAGGCGAGGTTGCCGCAAAACTCCTGATCCAGGCTGACCAGGCGATCACCCAGGGAAACGCCGTGGCCCTGGCCAGGATGCTGTCGCCCGAGGCCGGGGATCTGGAGGCCGACCTGCAGCGGGACATGGACCTGTTCAAACGCCACGAGGTCCGGATAGCCGAATCGAAGCACGAAGTAAAGAAGCGCGAGCCTAAGGGCGACGGGGGCATGGTTCTCGAGACCGAATGGAAGTTCCGGATCGAACTGCCGACGATCAGTCGGACGGTGGAAGGTGCGGCATCCTTGCGCATAACCCTTTCGCCCGCACCTGGTGGAATGCTCATCAGATCGGTAGATCTCGCCGGGCGGCCGGTGGCGAAGGCATCCGGCGAAGGGGCATCCCCCCCCGGCACGGTGCTGGCATCCATATCTGCGGTGGCAGGCGAGGAGGCGACGGTGTCGGCCGGGGGCGAGCGCGGCGTCTCGGCCGGCAGGATATTCCTTGTATACCGCGAAAAACTGACCGTTCGGGTCCCGCTTTACCGCCTGGGGCTGTTGGCGACGGAGGCGCCCGTCGCGGCGCTCAGAGTGACGGATGTGTCCGCCGCCGAGTCGCGGGCCGTCCTGATCTCCGGCGCGGCATCAGATCTGAAACCCGGGATGCCGTGCGCGTCCCTGCCGCCAAGGAAGGGAACCGGGCCCCTCCTCCCTGTCCGCTCGGTTGCCGGCGAGACCGCGAGGATCGGAGGCGGTCTGAGGGACGGGCTGGTAGAAGGAATGAAACTGGCGGCACACATGCCAGGCTTCCTTGTGGCGATGCCGCTTTCCGGAGAAAGGATAGCTGTCCCCGAATCCGCCACACCCGTCCTGACGCTCGAGGTGAAAGATGTCGGGGAAACGGAGTGCACGGCGGTGGTCAGGGAGGGGGACGCGAAGGCGCTGTTCGCCGGCGGCTTCGTGTCGCTCGCCCCGCCGCGCCCGCCCAGGCTCCTGCGCGCGGCCGTCACTCAGAAACGGGTTCCGGCGGGCGAACCGGTAACGATAAGCTTCGAGCTGGCCAACCCCGACAGGCAGCCTGTAAGCTTCGTATGGTCCTGCTCGGGCGGGATACTGGAAAAGAAACGCACCGCCTCACCGAAGAACAGGTGGTTCGCTCCGGCCGCGACCGGAACCTATCAGGTAACCGTCGCGGCGGTCACCCCGGCCGGCCAGGAGGCAAGGATAGCCAGGCCGGTCGAGGTGGAGAGCGCCGGCGTAGGAACCGATTCGCGCATCCTGGCGCTTGAATTCCAGGGCCAGATGGGCGCCATCCCTTTTCTGGCGGTATCCGACATATGCTTCGACGATGAGGACAATGCGTACATACTCGATCCGGAAAACGAAGGCGTACTGAAGCTGGACGAGGACCTGACGTTCTTCCAGAAATGGTCGGCGGTGGAACCGGCGCTGTGCCGGTCGCGGATGGCTGCTGAAGGGGACAGCCTGTACGTGCTGGATGCCGGCACCGGCAGAATACTGCGCTTCAGGAATGAAAAGGACTTCGCATCGCGGAATCCAATGGTCGAGTTCGCGGCTGGCCGCGGCACAGTGGACTTCGTCGTGACGGCTGCGCAGGGCGTCCTGGCGCTCAACACCGACGCCGGAAAGGTGATCGAATACGGCGCGGATGGACGCGAGATAAGGCGGTTCGGTGAAAAAGGCGACGGCGGAGGCCGGATGTCCAGGCCGGTCGCGCTGGCGGCGCTTTCGCTGGAGACCTTCGTCCTAGACGCCGGACGGAACGCGGTGCTCAGGTTCCTCGGCGGGCGGTTCGCCGGCGAGTTCCCGCTGGCCGGCGGGAGGGACGCCAGACCGGTGGATATGGAGATCGAGACGACGACCGGTAACATCTTCGTTCTGGACGCTGCGGATCAGACGGTGCGCGGTTACGGGCGCGACGGCTCACCCGTCCCTGATCTGAAGATGGGCGGCATCGGGAAGGGTTTCGGACAGTTGTTCGACGGGAGCCGCCTGGCCTCTGATCGCGCCGGCCGCCTGTACGTCATTGACGGGGCTTTCAGCAGGCTGGATTGCTACGATGCCGCGTCAGGGACCTTCCTCGGCGTCATGAAGGGCGGAGGGCTGACCGGCGAGAAGAAACGCGCCGTGCCGCCGGTACTGGCCCGCGTGGCCGCCTCGCCCGACGGAGCGATGTTCGCCATCGAACACGACGCCAAGGGGGCGGGGAGGTTCATCCGGTGCATATCTCCGCGCGGCTGGATGTCGCTCCGCATCGGCGGAGGAGATACCTTCGAAGACATCGTTGACGTGGCCACGGACCGGGAGGGCGCGGTCTGGGTGCTGGATTCAAAGAAGGGGCTCCTGCACTTCTCGCCCCGCGGGAAAGCTCTGGCGGCCCCCGGCGGAGCCGCGGCCGGCGGCTGCGACCTGGCCTGTTCGGGCGATACGGTATACGTCGCCTTCTCCGAAGGACCTGCTAAGGCATTCGCGCTGGACGGGAGCGAGGCGCGGAGCAGGGCCGCGCCTTCCGGCGCTAGACTGCTGGCAGCATCGCCAGAAGGCATCCTGTACGCCATGGACCGTGCCGGCAACGTAACGGTAATCCGTCCCGATGGGACGGTCGCGAAATGGCCGGCCAGGCTTGATGGCGTATCCGATATCGAAGCGTCGTTTGGCGGAAGGATCTTCGCCTGCGATCCGAAGCGGAACGCGATATTTATTTACGATGGCGCTACAGGGCGTGAGGTGCTGTCAGTCCCGGGACCGGAAGGGTGCGGTCAGGTCGCCGATCTGGCGACCGACGCCTGCGGATTCTTATACGCTGCTGACATTCAGGGGCGCTGTATAGTCAAGTCCCTCCCGAAAACAAAATAGCTTGCGCGCCCTCCCCCGCCCCGTCTGGCGCGAACGCGGAGTCCGTAGAGCGGAGCGACCTCCTCTCTTGATCCTCCCGTCAGGGGGATCGCCCCGTTCCCGGGCGTTATCGCATCCTTGACCGCCGCCGGCGCACGTGTAAAAAGTCATCGCGCCGGACAGAGACGAGGTGCCGGGACATCCGCCGTCCTGCAGAGATCAGCGGCGGGCGCAACGGAGAAGACGAGACGGTGGTCCCGCGCGGGAGGCGCCGGATCGCCGGCGACGCGAGGAAAGCCTCGGGAGGCGTATCATGGCAGGACATTCCCACTGGGCATCCATAAAGCACCAGAAGGCGGCGGCGGACGCCAGGAAAGGCAAGGTATTCACCAAACTGGCGCGGATGATAATTGTGGCCGCGCGCAAGGGCCCCGACCCGGACATGAACTTCGCACTGCGGCACGCGATAGAAAAGGCGCGCGCCGCATCCATGCCCAAGGACAGCATAGAATACGCCATCAAGAAAGGGGCTGGTCTCCTCGAAGGGCAGAGCGCCCTGGTCGAGATGCTGTTCGAAGGGTATGCCCAGGGAGGCATCGCGATTCTCGCTGAGGCGCTCACCGACAACCGCAACAGGACCGCATCCGAGGTCAGGAAGATATGGGAGACCGCGGGCGGCAAGATGGGAAGCAGCGGATCGGTGCTGTGGATGTTTTCCCGCAAGGGGCTGATATCGGTGGATGTCAAGGCTGTGCCGGAAGACAAGCTCCTGGAGCTCGCGCTGGAGGTTGGGGCCGACGATGTGACGCGCAGTCAAGACGTGTACGAAGTGACGTGTTCGGTGGAGAACTTCCAGAAGGTCAAGGAGGCGCTGGAGAAATCACGGATCTCGCTTAAGACGGCCGAACTTACCTACCTGCCTTCGAGCGAGGTGGACTGCGATGCCGAAACGGCCAGGAAGGTCCTGACGCTGATGGAGCGTATCGAGGAGCACGACGACATTCAGAATGTATATACAAACATGCGGATGAGCGACGCGGTGCTTGCGGAGATGAAACGCTGATGGCATCGCCAGGTGGGCTTATACTGCCGCCCGGCATGCGCCTGCGCCGACGCGGAGGACGGCGGCGCAGACCGCCGCCTGGTTTTTTCGCCTGCACCGGCGCATCCGCCCCCGATCCCCGCCTGGCATCGGCATCCAGATTCCTCGGTATAGACCCCGGCACCCGGGCGATGGGTTACGGCCTCCTGGAGCGCCGCGGGGGAGGGCTGGCGGCGATCGAGTATGGAGTCGTCCGCGCGCCGGAAGGCTGGCCGCTGGAGCGGCGCCTGCTGAGGATGTACGAACGCCTCTGCGGCATCCTCGACGCGGCCGCGCCGGATGTCGTGGCGGTCGAGCAGATATTCGGCGGCCGCGTACCGCGCGGCGGCCTGGTGCTCGGCCAGGGACGCGGCGTCGCACTGCTGGCCGTAGCCCAGCGGAAGCTGCCGCTGGTCGAGCTTTCGCCGGCGGAGATAAAAAAATCGGTCACGGGGCGGGGATCGGCGTCGAAACCGCAAGTGGCGCGCATGGTGCTGAACCTGCTTGCGATTACGCTGGTCTATTCCGGCTCGCACTGGATTCAGCCTGTCTCTTATACACATC
>JAOACM010000415.1 GCA_026417845.1 Planctomycetota bacterium
CGATATGACCGCAATGCGGGGACCGCCGCTCCTGACGGATTCCAGGGCCGCACGGATTCCCTTCCTGATCGCATCGGGAGCGAAGCCCGCCATTATTATCGCGTTGTTCGGGCATTCGGCTGCGCACATGCCGCACGCCTGGCATAGATACGAGTGGATTTCCGCCGTGCCATCCACCACGGGGATTCCGAACGGACAGACCCTGAGGCATGTCAGGCAGGCGGCGCACTTGTCTTCCAGCACAATGGCTCCCGCGCCGCAGCTCATGCACCTCCTGGCCTCTGCCAGCGCAACGTTCTCAGACAGACACCTGTCTACGGGTTCGAAATCCTTCTTTCTGACCGCCGGCGGTCGTTCCGGCACCCTGGCCCTCGATCCGCGGCTTATCTTCGATCGCCACTCGACCGGAAGCTCGCCTATCTTGGGCGGCAATTCCTCCCGGGGAATTCCGCCCTTGTCGCCGCGGAGAAAGGCGTCCACGGCAAGCGCGGCCCGCCTGCCGCTGGCTACCGCTTCCACGGCCGATCCCGGTCCGGTAACGACCTCGCCGCAGGCGAAAACGTCTGTCGCGCTGGTCCGCATGGCGACCCTGTCGAATACGAGCCTCCCGCGGGCGTCCTTTTCGACCCCCGATCCATCAAGGAAAGACAGGTCGGCTTCCTGTCCTACGGCGAAAACTACCGTGTCGGCCGGTACGGAGACCGCAACGCTATCGTCGTATTTCGGATTGAATCTTCCGTCCGGGTCAAATACCGACAACACTCTTCTGAACTCGACTCCGGCAACCTTGCCGGAATCGGTCAGTATCCTTCCCGGTCCGAGTCTGTGGAGCGTTATTACGCCTTCGTCAGCTGCCTCTTTTTTCTCCCAGGGCCAGGCGGGTTGTTCCTTCTCGTCCTCCACGCAAACCATCCTGACCGACGCGGCGCCTGCGCGCAGTGCGGAGCGGGCAACGTCTATCGCCACGTTCCCGCCTCCAATTACCGCCACATGCCGTCCCGCGAGCGAGAGACGGCCGGCGTTGGCGGCGGCGAGGAACGGAATGGCCGTATGTATGCCTTCGGCATCCGCGCCGGGTACCGGAAGCAGACGGCTCTTCGAAAGCCCAACCGCAAGAACGATGGCCTTGAATCCCTGACGCCTCAGGTCTTCAAAAGACATATCCTTCCCGATAGCGATGCCACCTCTGAATTCCACCCCCTGACTCAATATGGCGTCGGTGTCCTTCCTCAGGACTTCCCGCGGAAGACGGTATGCCGGAACGGCCGTAGCAAGCAGCCCGCCCGGCTCTCCGTTACAATCGAACACGGCAGGCCGGTAGCCCCTCCTGGACAGCTCCATGGCCGCGGTAAGCCCGCTCGGCCCGGCTCCCACTATCGCTACCTTTCCCCTGTCCTGGACCGGCTTCGGAAATCTGAGCGGTTCCGGATAGGGGTATTCAGCTACGAAACGCTTCAGTTCCCTTATCGCTATGGGCTCATCCAGTCCGTTTCTACGGCAGGCCTGTTCGCAAGGATGATGGCATATCCTCCCGCAAACGCTCGGGAAGGGAAGTACTTCCATAATCAGCGCCAGCGCGTCCCTGTAACGTCCACGGGCTATCAGCTCTACATATCCGCGAACGTCCGCATGAACCGGGCAGCCCGCCCTGCACGGAGGCCACTCCATTTCAAGCAGGGCCCTTCGATCCGCCAGTTCCGCATATTCACGCGCGACGATCTTCTTCCCTTGCATGTCCGGAAACTCCTTCAGCGCAAGCAGGCTGCTTCCGTGACGGACTCAGACTAGCCGCCCCAAGATGCCAGAGATTCTTGCACCCTGCATCCGCCATTCCACGTCCGATGAAGCCCGCCAACCTCCGACAGGATGCTCCGCTGCGTTGCGCATGTCAAGCGTCCATCCCGTTCAACGGCGCAACCTGCTTGAGGGAGATGAACTCCATCGGCGGCTGCGAACCTTCTTCACCCCTCGCGGATTCGCCACGCACTCCAAACCGGGACGAGGCTTGTGTCGGCCAGTCATGTGCCGGCGGCAAACCCCCTGAGAGCGGGCGGCATAGCTTCAAGCGCTCTTTCCCACAATCCCGGCCCCCCCGCATCCTCAAGGGACTTCCTGATTTTTTCGAGTTCCGTTCTGGCCTTTGCCGAAAAGGCTTTGTCACCTGCTCGCTCGGCCGCCTCAACACGGCACAAAGTCCGGTCCAGACGCAGGAGGCAAACCTGCACGGATTCCGGTTCGTGCACAAACTCCGCGGCGCGTGCCCGGCTCTCTTCATCGCGTCCGTCAAGCGTTCCTTCCGCCATCCTCCTTATCCAGAACAGTGGCGGTTTCCATCCCGGTGTTTCCCATCCGCACGTCGCGCACCGGAAAGGTCTGTCCGGGAACGCCTCGATCGGGGCGCCGCATTCGCAACATATGGATCTGACCGCAGGAACCCCGAACACGACAGGCGAGGCATGAGCGGCCGAGACGGTTTCAGACGCAGCCCTTTTGGCCGCATTTACCGTATTTCTCAGCAGTATCGCCGTGGTCATCGGGCCGACGCCGCCCGGCACCGGCGTTATCCAGCCGGCCACTTCCTTCGCGGCCTCAAAATCCACGTCGCCGACAGTCACCATATCCGGCTTCCCCTTGTCGTTCAGCAGCGGCTTGCCGTCCTTGTCGAAGCCCCTCGGCACCCGGTTGATCGCGATATCTATCACCGCGGCGCCGGGTTTTACCATGTCCGCCTTGATGAACTTC
Organism: Planctomycetota bacterium; assembly: GCA_026417845.1. Classification (GTDB taxonomy): domain Bacteria; phylum Planctomycetota; class SZUA-567; order H5-PLA8; family CALKMO01; genus CALKMO01. The sequence continues at coordinate 2,743 of JAOACM010000415.1, forward strand.
AGATCGGGCACCGGCGGCTTCGGCTTCGACTGATCCTTTTCCCATGCCTTGAACGCCCTGTCGTACGCGTTGTACCGGACCTGCGGGACACCGGTCGCCACGACGAGGATGTCAGCGGCCAGCGCATGTTTCTTCGTCACCTCCGGCGGCGTACCTATGTGACAGACCGTTACGGTGCAGAAATGGTCGAGGAAAAGGAGGGCGGTCGGCTTGCCTACGATCTCGCTGTGACCTATCACGCAAACGTTCTTCCCGTACAGACCCGCCGTCGTCTTTCCTGCCTCGATCATCCTCTTCGCGAAGTCCGGCAGCGGATCGTAGCTCGGTGGAAGGTCTTCAATGCCTTTTGCCAGCAGGAAGGCGCCCAGCGCCGTGCACGGGGCTATGTTCGTCTCGCCGTAGACCACACCGCCCAGATTCGCCGGGTGTATGCCCTCCACGTCTTTGCGGTAGTCAATGCACCTCTGGAGCTTCCTGGCGTCGCATCCCTCCGGCACCGGCATCTGCAGGATTATTCCTACCACCTTCGGGTCGGCGTTCATCTCGGCGATCCGTTTCTCTATGGCCTCCTGCGTGCTCTTCGGAGACATCTCCTCGACCCTGTACTCCAGCCCTATCTCCTCGCACGCTTTCTTCTGATTCGCCACGTATATCCTGCTGCCGGGGTTGTCGTTCGCCTGAACGGCCACCAGCGAAACGCTCCTGCCCCAGTACGTGAGTTCGCGCACCTCAGCCTTCAGCTGTTCCTTGATCTTTGCCGCTACTGCCTCGCCGTCTATGATCTTGGCCGCCATATCTCTCCCCCCTCCCAAAAAGATCCCGGATCCCGGTTTCCCGCGCCGCCGGCGCGCGAAGCGCCTTCATATATTATGACTTCCACGCTTTCGTGAAATGGATTTTCACGGATATCGCGGGGCGCGGGGCAACCCATGCCACCGTCCGAGACCGCGCCCCCCCCGGTGGTGGCGTGCGTCCGGGACGGAACCTGCCGGGCGGAAACCGCGGTCGTTGCGAACGGAGAGTCTTCGTGCGCCCCTCCTCCGCGGGGGGGGAGAGGGTCCCCGCGCACTTCTCTCCCCGTGCCGGGGCGGAGGACGGCGGCGCCCGGCCTGCTGCGTCTGGCGTCCGACCTTGTGGGCGGTCATGCGCCGCCGCCGGGCGGGCGCGCAGCCGTATTGCGGTGCTCCCGGAGCAGAACAGGCCGTGCCCGGCAAGAGGCGTCGGAATCCGGAACAATCCGGCAGAATCGGACGCCGCCGCAGGACGCCCGGCGGTTATCCGGTCCGCCGCCGGCGGAGGAAGGAGCCGGTTGCGCCGTTGGACGGGATGGGGCGGATGGCCGGGGGGGGGGTCGGAGGGCAGGGGCGCGGGTCGG
>JAOACM010000416.1 GCA_026417845.1 Planctomycetota bacterium
CTGCGCCCCTATATATGGGCACGGCAACACAGCAATGCGTGGAAGTAAGGAACGGCCGTTCCGGCGGCCGGATCGGTCATCGGAGCGCCAGGCGCATGAAGGCGGAGACCGGCATGCGGCGCTGGCGGATCGCTTCGCGGGCCATCTCCGCCGGGCGCTCTGCGCGGAAGTCCCGCAGCGTCCTGTCCAGCAGGTCGAGGAAGCGCGCGGCATCCTTCCGCGTGGCGCTCAGGCACGGGCGCAACCGGACCGATGATTTCCCGGCATCGAGCATCAGCAGCAGATGCTTCCGCAGCGCGATGTCCAGGAGCAGGTCGCGGGGGCGGCGGTCGTGGGCTGGCAGGACTGTGAAGCCCAGGAGAGTGCCGACCCCCCGCGGATTGACGATGCAGTCGGGGTACCGGCTTTCGAGTTCCGCAAGCCCCCGCAGGAGAAAGCGGCCGACGTCCGCGGCCCTGTCCATGAGCCGTTCGCGCCTGACGATTTCGATCTCCCTCATGAAACGGACCATGTCCACGAGCGGGCCGCCCCAGGTGGAATCGAGGACGCCGACGTCGCGCAGGTGGTCGAGCATGTATAGGACGCCGACGCCGAACTTTTTCGCGACGACCAGAGCCTGGGGGGGAGCGGCGAGCCTGAGATGGTCAACGTAGAACGGCTTGCCCGTCCCGCCCATGCCGGTCTGGACTTCGTCGAAGCCGAGATACGCCCCGTGATCCCGGGCCAGCCTCGATAATTCCTCAAAGAAGGACGGCAGCGCCACGTTGTGGCCGCCGGCGCTCTGGATCGGCTCGACTATTATCCCCACTACGGTGCCGGCGTGCCTCTTCAGGAGACTTTCGATCGAAGAGAGCGAGCGTTCGGTGGCGGCCGAGTTGTAGCGCCTCATGGCCTCCGGATCGAATCCCGAAAACACGACCGCGGGGAAAGGCACCGGCAGCGCGCTCCGGAACAGCGGATGGAAGTCCTTGATCGCCACCGGGGCCGGGACGTTCGTCATTGAGAGCGCGAAGACGGTGCGGCCGTGGAACGAGTTTTCGAAGACGATGAACCTGCGGCGACTGAGCCTGTCGGCGAGTCCTACCCGGCTGTTGAAGCGGCTGATCAGGTACTTCAGCATGTTCTCAACTACTTCGGCGCCGGAGTTGACGGCGTATATTTCCAGCTCCGGGCTGGACCTCATCGCCATCGGAGCCATCGCGAAGGCCGTCTCGTAGAACTCGAGGCATTCGCGGGTCAGGAAGTCGGGGTTCGGCACCTTGTTGTTGGCCGCGACGGCGAGGCGGCGGAGATATTTCTTTTCGTACAGGCCGGGATGGTTGTGTGCAATCAGCTTGGAGCCGTAGTAGCCGGCCCAGTCGAATATGTTCTGGCCTTCGACGCTGCGCAGGTACATGCCGCGGGATTTCCCGATGTCTAAGACGAAGGGGAAATTTTCCGTTATGCACAACCTGTAGAAGCGATCGTTCAGTCTCCCGCTGATGTGCGTCTTCAGTCTGTCGGACATTCCGGCATCCCCGTCCATTCAAGCCCCGGTCCTGTCCAGAAACTTCCGCGGCGGCCAGGCTCTCCGCGTAATGCCGCCTGGTCCATCCGGGGGTCTGGACAGGCTCTCCGTCCGGTCGGGTATCGCGCCCGCCGCGGTCCGCGGCGCCCCGCTGCGGGAGGATGGTCTCATCCGCTCCGTATCCGCCCGCACCGCGTTCATCATCCGATCAGGATATCCTGCCGCGCGGCCGCACAAAGCGGAAAAATGCGGCCGCGGGAGTGTGCGGGTGCATGGCCGTAAATGCGTGGATTCCCGGGGCAGGAGGGAGGGCCGGGCGGTTGCGCCCGACGGCGCGGTAGCGCTCGCCCGCCGGTCATTACTTGCGCGACGGCGGCGCCGCGATACCTTTGGGGGGTGCGGTTCACGGCGAATGGGGAGGCATGGCCGGACCGGCGGCGCGGCCGGCATGCGGGCGGAGTCGCTCCGGCGGCGGCCGCGGTTCGATGCCGCACCGCGCCAGTTCCGGATCGGGAATGGTCCATCTCCCAGGCCGGTGCGGATGCCGTCCATGCGGAGCCGCGGGCGGTCCGCCAGGGGCACGCAGGTATTCCGGCGGGCTGGCGCGGGGGGCAGGGAAAAACGGAGGCGCTTCGATGGTTTCGATTCCTTCCGGGCTGAGGTACTCGAAAGAGCATGAATGGGTCAGGACCGAAGGTGGTCTGGCTGTGATCGGAATAACGGATTACGCGCAGAAGGAGCTTGGCGACATCGTCTTCGTTGATCTGCCGGCCGTCGGCAGAAAGATATCGCGCGGGGGTACGCTGGGGAGCGTGGAGTCGGTCAAGGCGGTGAGCGATGTGTACTCGCCGGCTTCCGGGACGGTCGAGGAGGTCAACGCGGCGGTCTCCAGCGATCCGGCCGCAGTAAACAAGGACCCGTATGGCGCCGGATGGATGGTTAAGATCAGGATGGACGATCCCTCGGAACTCGACTCGCTCCTGGACGCGGAGGCGTACGGGAAATTCATAGAGTCTGCGAAGGGGTAATGGGACGGGCAGCAGCCTGCTGCCTGACCGGGAGGCTGAGTCCGGCGGTTCCGGCAGTAAGGGGTGCGCCGCAAGTGCCAAAACTTCCTGCCGGGCAGTGGGACGCGCTGAGCGTATAAGCTGCGCGCCGGAGGGTTTTCGGATAGGCCCTGAGCATGACCGTTCGCTTGCCGGAGCAACATGTGGCCATCCATACGGGAGGGTGGCGTCGTTCGCAGTGTGCCCGGAAGCCGCCCGGTCTGAACCGTCAGCTGCCTGCGAATGGACGGCGCAGGTTCTGGTGAACCGCGTCAGCGCAAAGGGAATGCAGGAATGAGCTACGTGCCGCACACCGATACGGAACGCGAGGAGATGCTGAGATTCCTCGGCATCGAGAGCCTCGACGACCTGTTCGCGCATCTTCCGAAGGAGGCGCTGGCGAAAAAAATCAATATCGGGCAGGGGTTGTGCGAATCGGATCTGCTCGGTTCCATGGAAAATATAGCGCGGCGCAACCGCCCGGCCTCCGAACTGATCTGTTTCGCGGGCGGCGGGGCCTACGATCATTTCATTCCGGCCGTGGTGGATTTCGTGGCCGGACGGAGCGAGTTCTACACGGCCAACACGCCGTACCAACCCGAGGCCAGCCAAGGCACGCTTCAGGCGATTTTCGAGTACCAGACGTTGATCACCCAACTGACCGGCATGGACGTCTCGAACGCCAGCCTCTACGACGGCGGGTCGGCCGCGGCCGAGGCAGTGCTCATGGCCCGCAGCACGACCAACAGGCCCGACCGCGTCGTAGTCCTCCAGAGCGTCCATCCCGAGTACCGCGAGGTCATCGCCACGTATTTGACGAACCTCGATGCCGAACTGGCGACCGTCCCCACACCCGAAGGGACCGTTCGGCCCGAAGCCTTGGCCGCGGCCGTCGACCATCGGACGGCTTGCGTCGTGGTGCAGCACCCGAACTTTTTCGGCTGCCTGGAAGACGTTCGGGCGTGCGCGCGGATCGCCCATGAGGCGGGCGCCGTGTTCATCGTGGCGGTGGACCCGATCAGCCTCGGCCTGCTGGCGCGTCCTTCGGACTACGGGGCCGACATCGTGGTGGCCGAGGGCCAGTCGCTGGGCAACCCGATATCGTTCGGTGGGCCGTACCTGGGGATCCTGGCGTGCCGCGAACCATTCCTGCGTCGCCTGCCGGGCCGCTTGGTCGGCCAGACCGTCGATCGCCGCGGCAATCGTTGCTGGGTGCTCACCTTCCAGACCCGCGAACAACACATCCGCCGCGAAAAGGCTACAAGCAACATCTGTACCAACCAAGGCCTCCTGGCGCTTCGAGCGGCCGTGTACCTGGCGTCGATGGGTCCGCAGGGAATGCGATCCATCGCCGAATTATGTGTCCGAAAGGCGAACTACGCGCTCGGGCGGATTACCTCGGCCGGGGCATTTCGCCCCGCTTTCGACCGGCCGATCTTCAAGGAATTCGCCGTCCGCGCCCTCGATGGCAAGGTCGACGCCCGCATCGAACGGGCCCTCGGCGATGGCATCCTGGCCGGCGTGCCCTTGGGACGGTGGTATCCGGAC
>JAOACM010000417.1 GCA_026417845.1 Planctomycetota bacterium
GACCGGCGCCCTGTCCGGGACCAGGGGCACGGGCGGGAATGACGCTGCCTCAGGCGCCGCTGCCGCTCCCCCCGGGGACGGAACCGATACCGGGAGCAAACAGGAACTCAGGACGGCTGCCGGGACCGGCGCGACGGGGGAGGCGGCTTTTACCGCCGCGGCGGCGGAAAGACTGGCCCGCAAGGGCTACGAAATACTCTCGCTTATCGCCGAGGGCGCCAACACGCGCGTGTACCGGGCGAGGAAGATTTCCGGAAGCGAGGAGGTGGCAGTCAGGATATATAAACTCCCGGGCGAGCGTAAGAAGTTCCATGCGGTCAAACGCAGCCCGCTGCTGTTCGCGCTGTTCCGCTGGCGCCTCGGGAAGGGGCATCCGAACGTTGTCCGCCTGCTGGACTCCGGAGCGGTAACGCTGAATCTGGCCGGCGCCAGATACCGTCTCCCTTATGCGGTCATGGAGCTGGTCGAGGGGCCGACGCTGCGGGACCTCCTCGACGGCGGCGGCCTCCGGGACATGGGCCTGCCCGTCGCGCTCGACATCCTGAATGGGGTCGTCTCCGGAGTGGAATACATCCGCGACCGCGGGCTCCGCCACGGAGACATCGAGCCGCAGAACGTGATCCTGACGAAATCGCCCGACGGCCGCGCCGTCCCGAAACTGATAGACCTCGCCCCCCGTATGGTTTCCCGCAATCCCCGCCGCAACGACCATATAAAGCTCCAGATGACGCTCGCCTCCGTGCTCGTCGGCCGCTGGATCGCCAGGAAGGACGTAAGGCGCGTGGACGAGGAAGAAGCGGCCCGTTACTGGGGGCTTCCATGTCCGGCGCTGGCGGAACTTGCCGAGCTTTGCCGCCTAGTCGAGAGTCTCGGCCCGTCCGGCGCGATGTTCCGTCATCCCACGTCCGAATTCCGCGCCGCGTTCGAGGATGTCTCCAGCCGGCTGGCGCGGAAACTCCTCTGAACCGTCGCTCCGCGCAACCCGTCCCCGCATTCGCCGGACCGCCCGCCCCCGTTCACCCTTCGGCGAAGCGCCAGCCTTTCCCGGCCTGACGCCCGGCCCCCAGGCGTGCGGGTCCCGGTCCGGCCGCTCCGCAAGCCGCCCCCACTCGGGGGAAAGACCGGCCGGACTCAGGGGCGGAAATCCGGCGGAACCGCCCCCGCCAGGGCTTCGAAGAAGGCGTACCCGAACTTCGACGGAGTATGACTGTGCCTCGAGAAGACCGGCGACCAGCCGTAGGATTCCGGGTCGGAGAGCCCGGCGTGGCGCTCGCGCGTAAGATTGAGCCTCCACAGGCGGGCCGGCGATCCCTTGTGTTCCGTGAACTGCCTCCACTGGATGGCGAACTCCGCGCTCCAGTAGTTCCCTCCGATTTTGACGGCGAGCTCGTAATCGGGGTTCCATCTGGTGTTCCCTTTGTTTACGCCATCGAACCTGGCGCCACGGCAGTTGAAGATGAACTGGTAGTAGGTCTTCGTGTGATCCGGACCCGGCAGTATGAATATTTCCACTTCGTCGTCTTCCCATATGTTCGAGTCCCTTTCGGACGCCTTGCCTTTGAGCCGGCCGATGTTCGGTTCCATGCATTGGAAAGCGATGAACAGTTTTTCGCGGCTGGCCAAGACGTAGGCTGTGGTCTCGACCGGAGGGGGCCTGCCTTTCCGGCCATCGAGCCAGGTCATGCGGAGAGGACGGGCGTCGCTCCATGCCGGGTCGCCGAGATCCCCGTCTATTCTGGGTTCGATCCGCGGAGCCGGCACGCGGACCAGCGGCAGGCCATTATACATCTCGCCCGCAGTTGGGGGCGACGGTTTCGGAGCGGCGACGGGGTCGGGATCCTTTCTGTGCCGCGCCGTACCTGTCCCTTCGGCATCCTCCGGCTTCTCGCGATCTCCAGAGGTTCCATCGCCGGCCCTGACCGTTTCTTCCGGCTCCGGAGTTTTCCCGGCCGGTTCCGCCTTGGCGACTTTTCCGGAATCCAAGGCCGGCCGTTCGGTCGTCGGGGGCTTCGGAAACGGCCGCGGATCCCGCCGCTCGGTTTTCGCAGCGCCGGCTCCCGTCCCGGCGGCCGTTTTCGTTGCCGCCCCGCCGCCGCGGAGCGACACGATCAGGCTTGCTGCTGCGAGGAGCAGGAGTCCCAGGCAGGCGCCCGCGCCAATTAGCAGGAGCTGTTTTTTCCGCGAGCCGCTCTTGCGCGGCCGCTCGGCCGCCTCCACCACCACCGGAGGAATCTCCGCGCTCCCCACCGTCATCGCTGCGGCCGGCACGGCCGCCGGAGGACTCGCCATTCCGGCCGCCGCCATCCCGCCCACCGACGCCCCGGCCTCCAGTGCTCCAGCCACCCGTGTTCCTGTCGCCGGTGCGGCCGCGCGTTCCGGGATCGGAGGTGATGCCGGCGGCGCGTATCCGGGCGCAGTCGGCGGCGCGGCCGGTCCCGCGGACGTGAGGGCGGGGTGTTCGGCGGGGGCTGGAGTCACGGGCCGCCTGATCATGCCTGTCGGCGGCCTTATGGGTGCCTGTCTGCCCGTAGGTGGAAGCGGCCTGGGCCTGTAGTGCCCGGTGGGGGGCGGGGGGGATGCGTAGGCGCCGGTCGGCGGTCGCGACGGGGCCGTCTCGCCGGAACGGGATCTTGCCGGAGGACGGCAGGCGGCGCAGAAGGCATCCCTCGTTTCGGTCAGAGTAAAATTGCCGGCGTCCACGTCCGCCTGAGGGATCCGCTTGCCGCACTTGGAACAAAAGAACAGTTCCATAAGCACCCGGTCCGAAGCCGCCGCCGTAATCGTTTGCCGCGTTAGGGGGCGGCTACTGTTTTGTAGCGGTGCGCCCGAACGGGACAACGATAGCACCAACTACAAATGGGTCCACTTTGCCCGCTGCGCCCAATATGTGGCGCGGCAAACAATTACCCGCCGCCTGTTGAAAACTACCCCTTTCTGCGCGTCGCGGTCAAGAAGCATGGCCGCCGCCCATCCGGCGCATGGCCGCATTCCGGTACCTCCCTGCGACATGCGGTGACGCCCGGCCTCCATCTGGCGCCAGACGCGGCCATAGCGAAGCCCCGACGTTACCGCAGGCTCACGGTTATCCGGTCTCTTGGGGGTCGAAACAGTGCCGCCCCGGATGCGCGGCCCTACCCATCTTGGATTCCGTCTCCGGCAGAATGCCGGCCCCCGGGCATCAGCCGAATATCAGACCCAGCAGGATGTCCCGGACATCTGTCGGACGGATGCTGTCCGCGGAGTCCATGCGCGCGCCCTTGGGGAGGATGATTATTGCCCCGCGTTCGGGACCGATCGGCTTGGCGCCGTGGGATCCTTTTACGAGCGAGGCGTCCAGCGGGATCATGTCCATGTCCACGCGGAAGCCGAGCTTCCGCGCGACGAGCCGCGCTCCGATCCGCAGGGCGGGCAGCCACATGTCCGGGTCCAAGAACAGCTCGACAGGGTCGTACCCGGGTTTCTCGTGAATATCCACGGTCCTCGCGTACGGCGGCGCCCTGTCGTCATCCAGCCAGAAGTAATACGTGAACCAGCGGTCGGGGGCCGAAAGCGCCACCAGCTCCCCGGAGCGCGGATGGTCCAGCCCGGCAGCCGTCTTGCCGGCCCCGTCCAGAACTTCCGCGACCCCGTCGAGCGATGCGAGGGCGGATCTGACAGCCTCAATGTCATCAGCATCGCGAACATACACGTGGGCGGCCTGATGGTCGGCGACGGCGAAGGCGCGCGAGGCGCCGCAATCAAGGACCTCCCAATCGAGCTGCCTGTGAACCTTCAGGAATCCCTTTTCGCGCAGAACCCTGTTTATGTGGACCGGTCCCGACACGTCCGATATCCCGTACTCCGAAAGCACCACGACCCTGGCGCCGCCGGCCCGCGCCGCGTCCGCGAGACGGCCGACGAGCGAATCGAGCACGGCCAGGTCGGCAGCGATGCCTGGCCATGACGGCCCGCGGCGCTGGAGGTTGTAATCCAAGTGCGGCAGATACACCAGCGTCAGCGTCGGTTGTCGGCGTTCGAATACGATCTCTGCGCAGCGCGCTATCCACTCGGAAGACTCTGCCCCCGCCGTCGGTCCCCAGAATCTGAACAGCGGAAACGG
>JAOACM010000418.1 GCA_026417845.1 Planctomycetota bacterium
CCCGCAAGGCGACGGAGGAAGGCGTCTATTCGGAGTCGGGATCCAGCCTGGACGGCGGAGGGATGCCCAAGGACTGACAGAGGCTTCTTGATGGCAGCTTGAGCCACGCGTCGCCCCGCCTTATCCACGATGTCACGAACGCGCTTTTCATATCGGTCGCCAGCGTACCCTCCAGCCGCAGCCTCACGCGCACCTTCGCCGATTTACCGTCATCGGACAGGACCGGCGGCTCGATGATGGGTCCCTTCACCTCGATCAGCGAATAGGTCTTCTTCATATGTTCGATATACCTGGCCTCCGGCACGATCGCATCAGCTCCCGCGCTTTCGATACGGTACATCGCCCGATAATCACGCAGCGAAAGGAGATTGTAATACCGGTCTACCGTTTTCCGGAGGGACGCAGCGGCATCCTCCGCCCGTCCGTAAGCCAGCCAGTACGCCAGGTAGGCGAGGACCGCAAACCCGATGGCCGTCAGCAGAAAAACGCAGACCTTCACAACTTTAAGGCTGTACTTCTTCCACCCGTCGTCTACCGATCCCCTCTCTCCGTCCTTCGATTCGATCGGTTCGCAGATCGTCAGTGTCCCGCAGTTCGGGCATTCGCGGGAGCTGTAAGCCTTGGAGCCCGGGACTTCGAACACGTGCCCGCATCTGGAGCATTTCGTGTCGAAGACCTTGCCTGCGAGCGCCTGCCTTTTGCGCGCGATCCTCTCGGCGTAGCTGTCGCGCTCGACGGTCCACGGATTGTAGCCCTCCACCTTTTCGGTCCGCCGCGGCGCTGGCGCGACTGTTCGAGCGGCCGGCGCTTCCGGCATGGAGGTTCCCGCAACCGGCGTGCCTCTGGCAACCGTGCCCGGCGTCGGAACGGTCCGATCCTTCCCGGCGTTGCCAGCGGCGGTTTCTCTCGCCGGTGCGATAGGAACACCCCAGCCGATGAGCGGTCCGGAAGATTTGCGGAACGTGGTTGTCGTTGAAGGCCGCGGAATCGCAGGCATCGGGTCCGGGGACGTGGCAGGATCCTTTCTACCGGTTACGTTTCCGGCGATCTTTCCCCCGGCCACACGAGGAAGCTCCGGTCCCGCCGGCCCGGCAGGCTGGCCGTGTGGCGGAACTGTAACGGGCGCTGGAGGCAGTGCAGATGCCGGCAACGGCGCGGGAATTCCGGGCCCCTCCCCAATTCCTCCCCGGGTATCCGCAACGTTCTCCTGGGGAACCGGACGGGGCGTCGGTTCCGGCACGGAGCCGGCAGCAGCATCGGAGGGGGCAGCGTACAAGCTGCCCCCCGCAGCGGCCCGGGCCGCCGGAGGTTCCGCGGGAATGTCAGGCGCCTTCCCCGGCACCACGGACATCTCCACCGGAGGCTGAAATGCCGCCCTCCTCAGGAGAGTTCCCCCGACCCGCCGCCGGGATTCTCCCCCGGGTATCGGGATCATCGCAGCCCGTCTCCCGCCGAGTATTCCGGACGAGTGGGCCTGAGCCGGGAGGCGTTCTGGCAGGGGGAGAATCGGTTCCGGTACCGGAGGCGGGGCAGTCACGGGCCGCCATGCTGTTGCGTAACCCGGCGGCCGCCCGGCCAGAACATCTTCGACGTCGGCCATGAACTCGACGAGGCTAGGATATCTGTCCTCCGACCTCTTCGCCATTGTGCGCTCCACGAGCGGCCATACTTCGGGCGGAACCTTCGGGTTCACCTCGTGCGCAGGTCTCGGCATCGCCTCCCTGTGCATGCGCATTATTGCCAGCGTGTTGTCGGCCACGAATGGCGGAGTGCCGGTAAGAAGATAGTACAGTGTGCATCCCAGCGAATATATGTCGGAACGGATGTCCATATCCCTCCCGTCGCACTGCTCGGGAGACATGTACAAGGGCGTTCCGAGTATGTGCCCGAATGTGTTCAGCTCGCAGGAGATATCCTCGAATCTTGCCAGGCCGAAGTCGGTGATTTTCACCCTGCCATCTTCGGAAAGCATTATGTTCGAAGGCTTGACGTCGCGATGCACGAGGCCCTTCTTATGGGCGGCAAGCAGCCCATCCGCGGCCCGCAATATCACCTGCAGGGCTTCGGAGCAGTCCATCGGTCCCCGCGTACCTACGAGCCTTTCCAGCGTCATCCCCGTCACGTACTGGAATATTATGTAAAACCGGCCGTGTTCCTGTCCGACATCGAAGACTTGGACGACGTTCGGGTGATCTATCTGGGCCGCTACCTGTGCCTCATTGAAGAAACGGAGCCTTACGTTCGGCCCACCTTTTGACGCCAGTTCCTCAGGCAGTACCTTCAGGGCCACCTCCCTGTCCAGCCTCAGGTGGCGCGCCCTGTACACGGTTCCCATGCCGCCCGACGCTATCTTTTCGACGATCTCGCAGCCGCCCAGTATGTCGCCGGGTTTCAGATCCCCGCCGCTACTCGACCGGGCCGGAGCTGGAGTGGGAATCCCCTGGACCTGGCCGATCTCCTCGAACTCCCCGCCCCCTTCCGCGGGGATGCTGGAGTCCCGATCCCCCGCATTGGGGTCAGGGCGGGGCCGGTCATCAGGGGGCGTCATGATTCCCGTCGCCGGAGCGATATGCGCGGACGATGCCGGCTGGACGGGTAGAAGCGTCCCAGCTCGCGCTTCCCTTGGAACCCAGCCCGCATCAACCGCCGGCCGATCTGACGAAGATATCTTCTCCGGCTCCGGGACCGCATGGCCGCACATGGGGCAGAGTATCGGAGCGCCGGTAAGCGTCGTAGGTTTGTCGAAGCGAGAGTGGCAGGTAGGGCAGACGAGCTTCATCCCGCGAGTATCCTTGACCGTCCATGTCCGCACGCCGGCCCCCGTCGCGTACGGAGATCTCCGGACATCGCGGCCGCATATAGAATTATATCGGCAGAGACGGGCGTTTGCTTGAGCAAAAATAGCCGCTACTCCGCGTCCACGATTTTCTTAAAGACGCTCTCCTCTACGAATATGGGCACATGCGTGCGGACAGATAGCGCCAGCGCATCGGACGGGCGCGAATCTATTTCCGTAACCTTCCCGTTCTGACGTATCTCCAGCTTCGCGTAAAAAGTGTTGTCCCTCAGATCGTTGACTATTACCCGTTCCAGCTTGCCCCCAAGCTTCTCAATGATGCTTTCTATGAGGTCATGGGTCAAAGGCCTCGGTATCTTCACGTCGTTCAGCTTCCGGTTTATCGCCAGTGCTTCGAACATACCAATAATTATCGGCAGGCAACGCTTGCCGCCCTTTTCCTTCAGCACTACCACCTGACTGTCGGAAGTCTCGTTAATTACTACCTGGAACAGCTCCACCTCTATCAGCATAGCCATCCATCCTTTAGTCGGGACGGCTTCCGATCCCCTCGAAGGGAATCCTCCGTCGCCTTGCCTCCTGACCAAAGGCTACCCCGCCGCTGGGCATTGTCAAGGAACCCGGCCCGAATCCCAAGACGCGTAACACAAGAGCGTGGCGCTGACCTGCTTTCGATGCAGGCTTACCCCCCCTTGGCGCTCCGCAGCAACGTCCATATCCCCCCCCGGACGTTTCAGACTGATACGCCCAGCCCGTTTCTCCGCTTCGACGAATACGCCCCCCCTTTCCGCGCCCTGAGGCAAACGGAAGCCCTCCGAACCCTCAAAATAGCTCCGTCTTGACGCTTGACAGGCCAGATATATGGGCTTAATTAACTGATGGAGTTGAAGGAGTTGCCCCGTCGTCTAATGGTAGGACTCCAGACTCTGGATCTGGCTATCTACGTTCGAATCGTAGCGGGGCAACCAGAGAAGTTGTGGTTGCCTCTGATTCCGGGTACCATCGGAGTCGGTTGCGGGCGCATCCGGAGCCGAAACGGGATGCCATCCGGTGAAAGGCGACGGTCCGGATATGATCGGAGGCCAGTAGAAAAACTGTCCCCATCGTCTAGCCAGGCCTAGGACATCAGATTCTCAGTCTGAGGACCGGGGTTCGAATCCCCGTGGGGACACCATTCGGAACCGATCCCCAAGCCGTTGGGCTGCATGGCTTTCCCGTTCCCGGACTCACTGGTCACTTGAAAACCGGCCCCTGTGGGGCACTTCGGTGGCCGGGTTTGAAAGCCCGCCAGCCATGAGCC
>JAOACM010000419.1 GCA_026417845.1 Planctomycetota bacterium
CGATCGGCTACTCCGCCGGCCTGAACCTCTACTCCTACGCCTCCGGCGACCCGGCCAACGCCTGGGACCCGTGGGGGCTGTGGACGGTCGAGGGCGTCATCAGGGCATACGAGAGACTGTACGGAGGAGACGACAGGGCGATGATAGCCCTGTTCCTGATCCTGAGCTACTACTCTCTCGAACAGGGCAACTTTGCCGCATACGCATCCGATGTAGACCACGAGCGGCAGAAAATTTTCATCGCCAGTGAAAGCGGCGTCTGGCCGGCGACGTGGGAGCGTAGCGACGAGAACGCGGCGCAGCACCTTTACGCGGTCTTCGGCAACGAGTTCGGCCACATAACCGGCATAGGGCGCAGCCCGGGCCGTCTGGCGTGGGACATTCCCGTCGGCGGGCTGAAGCTCGCAGGCGGTTACGCGCTCGCGGCGGGCGGCGCCGGTCTGGTCGCGGCTCCCGAACCGGCGGTAACGAAGGCGCTGGGCGTCGGCGCGGTAGCCGCAGGCATTTCGCTGGGCGGCGAGGGAGGGACGCAGATTCTGGGCGTCGGGCCCTCCGGTGGATGGAACCTGATTCAGGAGGCGGCCGGGGCATATGGCCGCGCAGTGGGCGGAGCAGAGGGCGAAGCTTACGCGCGGGCCGGTTTCGGCGTCGCGCAATTTGCGGTCGCGCTTGCGTCCGGACTTCCCAGGACGAATCTCGGCAAGATCCGGTTCGAAGGGTTGTCTGGCCTCGCGCAAGTCCCCGGCGCCGTGCTTCGCGCCGGCCGCAGCGCGCTGCAGGGCGCCTACGAGCGCTGGCTGGCGAGGAAGGGGCTATGCCGGCAGTCAACACTGGGAGGAATCGGCCGTGAATCTCCTGGAAAGGCGTCGAGGAGCAAGGTTGACACCCCGACTTATCCTATGGTAAAGTACGATGCAGTTTTCGCGGTCGGCCAGCTTGGGCATAGCATTAAGGTGGCAGGCAAACCCGGTCCTGGTATAACGGCGGAACACTTGATAGGTGCGCAAAGGCTTGCAAAAGAGATCGGACGACCCGTAGTGATTTACGGCAGCCGACAAACAGGCATTTCTTTCCATACTAAACAACCTTTCAGACTTACGTCCGATCTCGATTTAGGCGTCATTACGTCCGATCCATCGGCCGCGTTGAAAGCTTTACGCCATTCCAGTATAGAAACTATTCCTAACGTCGAGCATTGGCCAATCTTTTGGAAGTGGAGTACTCCGAAACATGCGACATCGGCAGGAGCGCTTGTAGTAGAGCCTTAAGGGGACCGGCACGATGATCGAGATGGCATTCGAAGCCAGAACGATAGGAGAAAAGCGGGTGTTCATAGTCCGGCTTAGAGGGGAGTTGCCCGCCGGAACTACAGGTAACGTCGCGATAGGGGAGATGCGCAAGCGGCTTGATCGCTTCTTAAGTCGGAGCGAATCTCTGCCCGACGCTTTCATTTTCGATTTCACTTCGCTGACTTACTACGGGGGAGACGCCTTGGGATCGCTATGGCTCGATGTCATCGGGAAAGGAGTGAATGTGAGATGTGTCGCAAGCGATCAAAATCGCGAGGCAATCAACGGCTTGAACGAAATGTTTGGATGCCGGTTTCAATTCCCCATCTTTGATCGTTTAGAAGATGCGTTGGCTAATATATAGATTTCGGGCATCGGCTACCGCGGGCAGATCCACGATTCCGCGACCGGCGACATATTCCTCCGCAACAGATTTTATTCGCCAACCCTCGGCCGTTTTTCCGCGCCCGACCCGATCGGCTACTCCGCCGGCCTGAACCTCTACTCCTACGCCTCCGGCGACCCGGCCAACGCCTGGGACCCGTGGGGAGCAGATCCGATAGATGAAGCGCTATTGAAAGAATGGGTGAAAAAGGCAATGGTAGAAGTTACAAAAGTCGGGAACCGCGTCCCGATCGGATACGTGTACAGGATTTCGAGCCGCGCAACCGGCAAAGGGGTTGCAGAAGCTTACAGTGGGCGCACGACCCAAGAGATATTGCAGTACCTGCGCAGCAAGAGGGGGTTGGTGGCCGCTTTGCTGCAAAAGCCCGGCACGGTAGTGGAATATGCACAAGTCGTAGCCGACATGCAGGACGCGGTTGTTAAGGCAGAGAAACTTTCCAGCAGAGGCGTCGGGACGGCGGCCGGCGCACGTGCGCAAGCGCTGTCTGTTTTGGAGGAGAAGGTAATCGTCGAAGGATTCACTGAGGGATCCGGGACATCACTATGGTCACGAAAGAATCCAAGTGGGCTCAACCAGATTCACGCTACGCGGAGCTTGAAAGCCGTTACCGCGAGAGAAGCCGCCTACTCGCCGAGAATTCTCGGCCCGGTGGAAAGGACCACCGGACAGGCGATCATGGAATCCGGCGCGGTGCGGACGGCCGGGGGTATAGTAAAGGCTGGGGCGAGGGGCATCTGCATGATCGGCAGCTTCGTTCTGTTCGATCTGATCTTTTGTGAGCCGGCCGGGTACGGTTCCGAGGCTCCCAACCCGGCTCCTCCCCAGAAGATAGCGGAGACGGAAGGCGAGGATATCTTCGTCTACCCGGATTCGATAGTTTCAGAAAAGATCAAAGGCGAAAGGATCGGCGAGGCGTGGTTTCTGTGGGCACAATGGGCAGGCAAGATCCGGTCGGCGGACCTGGACGATCCCGCCGGTCCGACTATCCAGGGGGAGCGATACGATATCGTCGTGGCCCGGCATTTCATGAAGGCAAAGGGAGAGAGAGTCAACAAGGCAACAGGACAGCGTACTCCGTGTACTCTTGTGGAGCCGGTGGGCTTCTCTCTCGAATACGTATACGATGACGATTACATTATACGCAAGCCGCCCCGATACGAATTGGTTCCTCTGCCTTCTGGAGTACAAGGCCCGTTGGAATACAGGAGGGTCGAGTAGAGCGGCCCGGCGCCGGGAGAGGAGATGCCCAAAATGTCGCCGCATGTGGATGAATCGGCTTTGACGCCCGTCCTGATCGAGGCTCCAGATGATGCCCTTATTTTTGAGAATACGAAAGAAATACCGGTGAAACGGGACGCCCTCGCGCGTTTCCTGGACGCCATGAATAACCGCGAGTTGATTAGACGCATGGATATCCGGGAAACGTCAACTCTTGAATCTCCGTGGATCGTGGAATGGTTCCCCAACCTGGAATCGCTGACTATCGAAAGCGTTCATATGGTTTCGATGGAGGGGCTCGATCGCTGGAGAAATCCGAAGGGGCTTACAATAGACACCTTCGGGGGAGGAAAGCGCGACATCCGTGGAATCGAGCGCATAGGGCTGAAGAGTCTGGAAATTGCCATAGAAAAATCCGCCGACATAGATGTGCTCAGACAATGCCGTTCTATAAAGGGGTTGTGGTTGAGGCGATGGCCCCTTCGCGATCTTTCGGCTATTTCAGATATGGCTCTTACGCGTTTCAGCGCAGTCCAAGGGGCGCTAAGGAGTTTGGACGGTCTTCCTTCGGCCGCGGATGCCTTTGTGGGGGTGGCCATATGTCGTTTTCTGGCGAATGTAGGAGGCATCAAGGCGAAGTGGTTGAGGATCGAATCATGCAACAGGGTTGAATTGGAATCTATCGCAGAAGTGTCCGGTTTGGCGGTTTTGGAACTTGTACACCAGAAGAACATTTCCTCTCTGCGTTTTCTCGATAAATGCGTCGGGTTGGAGCGGCTCTACCTTATTTGCGACATTCCGCTCGATGATCTCGACCGGTTGTTGGGGCTGCCGGCTCTGAGGAAGATTTTCCTTGCGACCCGCGGGCGCAAGAGCAATATGGCGGTGAAGCGGTTGGCGGAGAAGGCGGGAAGTCGCGATCTCGTCATTATGGACTTGAACGTCTGCTTTGAGAAGGGGAAACAGGTAGCCCGCGATCTGCATGCCATGGATCCGGATCCGTACGTCCCGGATTAACGGTATAAAGGGAAAGGGGATCAAATTCTGGCGATCTGGGCCGCTTCGCCTGGGCGGCGCGGTTCGTCTATGATGCATATGGCAACCGGCGCGTATTCGTGCCCGATCCTGGCGCGCCGGGCGGGTGGTCTTCGAGCGACAGGCTGCCCGCATCGCT
>JAOACM010000420.1 GCA_026417845.1 Planctomycetota bacterium
ACAGGGGGAACAGCGGCACCTGCGCCTTGTCCACCACCTGCACGTTGTTGGTCTCCACCCCGCCGGCCACGCCCACTTCCTTCACCTGCTGCAGCAGGCCGTTGTAGAGCGTACCCGAGAGATGTCCGCGCGCCGGGTGCACGACGATGCCCGGAGGCTTCGATACCGCCAGCAGGTACCTGTCTTCAAACAGGACTTCAAATGGTATCTCCTCCGGTTCGCTCCGAAGTCCCTCCGGCAGCAACAGCACGATCTCGTCACCGACCGCCACCTCCCGCGCCGCCCGCGTGGGCCGGCCGTTGACCAGGACGCGCCCTTCCTTTATCAGCGATTGGAGGAACGTCCGCGAGTACCCCTCGAACCGCTCCTGAAGGTACCTGTCCAGCCGCCTGGGTCTGCCGGGGGCGAGCGTCCCCACGACGAAGACGAAGCGATCCCTGTTCCGCTTCGCGCGCGGGAAATCGAACCGGCTCTTCCGCGGGGCTTTCTCCCGCCGTACCTCCGGCGCTCCATCATCCGCGATGCTTCCCCCGGTCACACTGCCCTCCCCCGCGCGCGCAATATGGCGACCGTCTCTTCGCGCGGAAGCTCCGGAACGTCCATCCCGGGGAGCGCGGTTGCGGAGCACAGGGCATCGGCGATGGCTTCCTCGGTCGCCTCGACTGCGGCTCTGAACAGGCCGTCCATCGCAGGACCGTCTTCGTTCAGGACGGTGACCGTCCGCGTCACGGCTTCCGGATCTCTCGGCACGGCGACATGGACGGAAAACGCGACCGCGAAGTCGCCACTGTCGTGGGAGGCCCATGCGCCAGTCCGGGCCAGGCCGAAGGTAGCGCGCCGGGCGAGACGGGTAAGCTGTCTGGAGTCCGCCGGCGCATCGGTGGCCAGAACGATCACGATCGAGCCGCCGTCAGATGCGGCGCCTGTATCTCCGCGGATCTCCCTGCCGTCCCCGCCGGCGCGCGCCCCGGACTTCCCGGATGCGCGTTCCCCCAGCAACCTCCCGACGGGCACGCCGCACAGCATCAGGTCCTCCCGGCGGCCGCAGTTGAGCAGGACCAGCGCGCCCACGCGGAACCCTCCCCGCCCGCTTTCGAGCACCCTCGACGCCGTCCCGACGCCGCTCTTGAACCCGAACCCGCGCATCCCGGTCCCCGCGCCGACGCTCCCCCCCTCCACCGCCGCCCCGGCCGGGGAGGCGGCGGCCGAATCGAGCGCCGCCTCGAAATGCGCCCTCTCCAGCACCCTCAATCCCCCGGGATTCAACCGATGGTCATTGCACTCGCCCACCACCGGGTTGATGCTCCTCGCATCGGGAACCCGGCGTTTGACCCATCCTGCCAGCGCGTCGGCGGCACGACCGGCGCAAAGCGTCGTGGTAAGCAGGATGGGAGTCTCCAGCAGCCCCAATTCGCGCGCCTGTTCGAACCCGATCGCCTTCCCATAGCCGTTTATGGTATGCACGCCGACCGGCACCCTGTCCCGGTAAAGCTCGCCGCCGTGGGGCAATATCGCCGTGACCCCGGTAGCCACGCCTTTCGCCTCATCCCTGAGCGTGAAATGCCCCACACGCACGCCGGCCACATCCGTGATGGAGTTGACCGGGCCGGTCGGTCCGGACTCGAGGAACATGCCCCACTCCCGCGCGCGCCCGCGCCCCTCACTCCTCATCATCCAGCCCTCCTGTATTCGTCGCCGGTTCCGGCCCCGCGCCGGCATCCGCCATCGCCGGATCCTCAGGGTTGCCGGCGGACCTCCCTTCCATCGCCCGGGGACGGCAGGCGGTACCGCGCGGCGGCGAACGGGCCGCGGGAACCGGCTGCCGGGGCCGGAGGTGGCAGGCGGACGGACCTTCGCCGTCACAGCGGTCCTGTCGGCCCCTCCTTGCTGGTCGCCAGCCGGACCATGGCGGCTGCGAGTATTTCGGTGGGGATTATGAACGGCACTCCGCCCGCGCCGGATGTATCCGCGGCCAGCGGCAGTTCGGTGCACCCGAGGATCACGGCCTGGGCGCCACGGGCAGCCAGCCCGGATGCCGCCTCCATCACAATACCCCTCGCCCTCGGATCCACGGGATCGGAAACGGCCTTTATGCCGAACGATCTGTCGTATATCGCGGCCATCACCTTATCCTGTTCCCCAGCCTGATCGGGAACTATCGCCTCTATCCCGTACCGCGCGAGCGCGTCGCGGTAGATACCGGAGATTATCGTCCCGGTCGTCGCCAGGATCCCGACGCGCCGGACGCCGGGCATCGCGGCCCTTATGTAAGATACGGTCTCGGCTACCATCCTGGCCATCGTCATGCCCGGCCAGCTCCGGGCGATATGTTCACTGACGGGGTCGAGTATCTCCGGGGCGTGGGCCGTGTTGCAGGGGATCCCCACCACGCGGCATCCGGCGGCCCCGAGGATATCCACGCTGCGGATGATCTGACGGGCGGGGTTTTCAGACGTCCGCCCCAGCAGGAACGCAGTGCGGTCGGGGATGAGCGGATTCGTGTGGAGCAGCACCTCCAGGTGCTCCGAGTCCGACCTCGCCACGGTCAGCCTTATTATGCGCCGGTGCAGATCCACCCCGGCCATTGGACCTACTCCACCGACTATTCCGACGATTTTCCGCATCGTCCCTCCGTCTCTCAGAAAGGCCCGCGCCGCGACCGGCATCCTATCGGCCGGCTCGCGACGGCTGCCCTCCGCCAATATACGGCCTGGCCTGCACAAGCATCCGCAGCAGGACGGTCGCGTACGAACCTGGAGGCAGTTCGAACTGCAGCTCCACTTGGAATCGGGACCTGTCGCGCGGATCAGGGGCCGGCTCGGACATCCGGAACCCCGCAACCGGTACGGCCAGCGGTCGGAATCCTGGCGCGAAAAAAGGCCGCCTGAGCCGGCCGATGCGCAGGTCCTTTGGTGTCACCCCTTCGCGGGCGAGGACGCTGGCGGCCATCCCGCCGATCGGACCCGACAGGTCGGCATTGCGCGACAGGAGCGGTACGGACACGGTCGCAAGGAGCGGACCGGAAGGATCTCCGCCGGAAGCGGCCGCACCTCCGTATGGTATCCCGCGACCGCAGGATGCGGAGCTGTCCGGGCCGGAATATTCGCGGCCGCCTTTCCTCACGCCGCGGGACCCGGGACCGGTGAGTCCACGGCCGGGATTTCCTGAGGTTGAAACGTCGTTGGCGGGATCGGGACATCCGGACTCCGCGACCGACTCCCCGGGAAACGCAGGCGCAGGCGCATCAGGAGCGGGGAAGACCATCCGTCCGGCCGCGCCGTCGGCGTACAGCAGCGCATCCCCAGGAAACGCCGACTCGATTATCCCGCGCGCCGTTTCGTTCCACAGAAAAGATTGATATGCCAGCACGCAGAACCGCTGAAAGTCGTACGGAAGCCGCGCGAAGGCGCCGGCGAAATCGCGTTCGCGCCCGGGCGATGCGAGGAATTCCACCGCCCTCCGGTCCGGGTGAGGGGGAAGGTGTTTCAGACACTCCTCCCAGCGACCCCAGTATTCCGCCACGGTCCGCCGGAAGCGTTTGTCGGCCGCCGAATCCTTCCGCGCCGCCACGGCCATCGCCAGCCGCAGCCCCTCCTCCGCCCGCCCGCGCGCAAATTCGGCCGCGGCGAAACCCCTTCCGTGCCGGGCGGATCCGAAGCGCTGATCCCCGAAATAGTTAACCAGGCCGAAGCGATCCAGCGCCCGCCGGCGGTCTTCCAGCGAGCGCAGCGATTCGCGCGAGAGATCCTGGACCACCATGCGGAAGCGGTTGGCGAGTATGTCCGCGCCAGACAGCGGTGCGCTTCTGAAGCCGGCGAACCGGGCCGTCCATCCAGGCCCGGCCAGGTCCCTGTCCGGGCCGCCTTCCACCGCCACGTATTGCGAAGTCTCCGCGTGCCTGTCCTTCAACCCGGCGAACGAGACGCGGCCGGGATGCACGCGCGCGGCCGCCGCCAGTGCGCGGACCGCATCGGGAGTCGTCACGCCGCGCTTGGCCAGGAGATAGACCTGTCTCTTATACACATCT
>JAOACM010000421.1 GCA_026417845.1 Planctomycetota bacterium
GGCTGCTGGTGACCCAGCACAACGGCTGGTGCAAGGACGCGGGCTACACCGGCCCCTGGTTTGTCCAGGCCATTTTCCTTGACGCGGATGGCAATCCCAAAGCGCCCTCAAACAAGGAGTCGTTGCCGAAGGCAGCTGGCCAGGACTACGGCAACCCCGGCAACGTCATGGCTCCGGTACCCGACCTCTGGAGCGGCTTCAAGGGGACTCCGTGGAACCCGGTGCCTGCGGCGTTGGGCAAGGACTGGCTGGTCGTGATCCAGAAGGAGGTACGCGATCCCCGGGCCGGCCTTTGCCGCTGGGACTTGGTGGCGGCGCGGGTCCTGGCTGATGGCACCTGCCCGGACCGCGAGAGCCAGATCGTTATTGACGCGACGGAGGACTGCAACAAAGCCAACCCGGCCTGCTGCGCCGGGCCGGAGGGCGAGGTGCTGGTAGCCTACGAACGCCAGAGTCAGAAGACCGCCGGCGACTTCAAGATCGTCGCGCGGGTGGTGAGGCGCTGAGCAATCCCGCGCCAGCGCGTCGCTGAAAAACTCGCGCTCCTCTATGTCCTTCAGCGTCTCGTCGAACTGGATGTGGTACAGGTGCAGCAGCGAATCGCTGGTCACGAATATCGGTATGTCTTCCATCTGGAGGCCGCGGTAGAAGCCCGCGACATCATCGGAGACCCCCGGCGGTTCGGCGGCGAAGCCGTTCTTCACGAACAGGGCTCGCAGCTCCTCCCGACGCAGGTGCTGCTCGGCCAGCGAGGCGTTGGACAGCTTGTTTATATCCAGCGGCAGCGAGTATTGCCGCGCGGCGGGCGTCACCGTCACTTTGACCGGCGAGTAGTGCTTCGCGAATCGCGCCCGCAGCGCGTCGGCTTCGGCCGAGCAGCCCGATCCGCCGGATTCGCCGGCCGCGGGTTTGTCGCTCTTCCCAACCTCGCCGGCAACGGCCGTCGCCGTTCCCGATGCGATGCCCGGTCCGCCTCCGGCCCCGGAGCCTGCAGCCGACGGAAACAGCGCCGGAACCCCGCCGACGGCCAGCAGGAAAACGGCCGCGGCTGCCGCCAGCTTGAGCTTGAACTTGAGCATCATGGCCTTCCACCCTCCTTCCTTCAGGACCAGCACGCGCGTCGGCACCTGCGTCCGCCCGGCGCACGAAGTGGCCAGCTTCGCGGCGAGGCTGGCCGGCAACCCGGCCGCCCCGGCCTGCGTCTTCAGCAATCCGATGAGCAAGGCGACGGACAGCGCCCCCATCCCACGACGCCTCAGCCGCCGGCGGAGCGCCTCGAGTCCGCGCGAGAGCCACGTGCGTACGGTGGTCTCCGCGCAGCCGAGTTCCAAGGCGACGGCGGCGTGCGGTTTGCCGTCGAGGTAGTGAAGCACGATGGCGTCGCGGTGCCTGGGCGGTAGATCGGCCAGCGCGGCATCCAGCTCGACCCGCAAAGACGCCTCCCGGCCGGCTCCCGCCGCGGATCCTTCCGCGAGCGCCCCCTCTTCATCTATCCCGTGCATCCCATCGCCCCTGCCGCTTCGTTCAAGACGGCTCCTGCGGGCCGCGTCGCGCGAGTGCCGCCTGGCCACGAAGACCGCGGCCCGGTAAAGCCAGCCGCCAATGGCGGCCCTGCCTAGTATGCGGCCGCCCTTCTCCGCCAGCAGGAGGAACACGGCCTGCGTGATGTCATCGGCGTCGCTTTCGTTGTGCACGATGCGCATCGCGACGGCGCGCACCTTCCCTCCGTGCCGCTCCACCAGTTCGCGGAACGCAGCTTCATCCCGATCCTTCAGCCATAGCCGCAACAGATCGTCGTCGGTTCGCGGCATCGCGCCCCTCATCTTCGTCTCTCCTCTCAGACATTTCCCGGAGACGGACGGCGTAGTCGGAAATTTTCAAAAAACCGCTCGCATTCGCTTACGTACCTTTTGACGCTATGAACCGGCTCAATCGCGTAAAAAACGCGAACCTTTGCGGCGCGGGAGTCGCGAAGGGCGGTCTGCGGTGCCGCCTCTGAATGCAACTCCTTTTGCCGCACAAGGTTGCGTTCGGATCGTGCGGGAAAGCCGGCCGCCCGGGCAGCTTTGCGGATTGCGACTCGTACCTCAACCGCACCAGGCTAACCGCCACTGAATTTACGGTCCAACTGATTCGTATTTGGCAGGGACACCGGGACACCGCCCCCCCGTGGAGGATCAGTTCTTATCGCCGTCACCCGGCACGGGAGGCATGGACTTCGTCGGAACGCCTTCTTCCGTATCCTCGACATTGGCCGCAGGAGGCTTCGCCGGCTGGCATCCGTCCGCTTTCGGGGTGGCCTTTGCGGCGGCGGGACCGAGGCGAAAAGCCAGCGTTTCAAGCGATATGTCTTTCAGCGCCTCCCGCCGGCCGCGTTCCGCATCCGCCAGGACGGAGTGTATCGCGTCCCAGCCGGCGACGCCGTCCCATGCGGACGCATCGGGCCTCGGCGGCACTGGCCAGCCCAGCGCGTCCAGAACATTGGCCACCGGTATGGCGGCCGGGGCGGCGGCGGGCGTCCAGGCTTCCCGGCTGCCCGATCGGATGCGCGCCAGAACTCCGCCCTCGCAAAGCATGTCGGCCGCGCGGAGAATTTCGGCCGGCGGCATCTTCAGTTCGGCGGCGGCGCGCTCAACCGTAAGGGGCGCCTCGCCTCTCGAAAAGCGGGCGGCGGCCTCGGCGGCAAGCCGCAGCCCGACCGGCAGCAGCATCCCCTTGCCCATCGTCAGCACCCGCGCGTGCAGCCGCATGTCGTCCAGATGCTGCACGCAATACGCGATCTCGCACCCGAAAAGCACCACCAGCCAGTT
Source organism: Planctomycetota bacterium (assembly GCA_026417845.1). Lineage (GTDB taxonomy): Bacteria > Planctomycetota > SZUA-567 > H5-PLA8 > CALKMO01 > CALKMO01. The sequence continues at coordinate 2,811 of JAOACM010000421.1, forward strand.
CACGTACACCCACACGAAGAGCATGGGCAGCACCCCCAGCGATCCGTACAGCTTGTACTGCCCGGCGACGTGAACCACGTACCAGACGAAGCCCAGCTTGGCAGCCTCCCACAGGACTGCCGTCACAAGTCCGCCAAGAAACGCCGGCCGCGCCCGCACGCCGGCGTTTGGAATGACGGCGAATACCCCCGTGAAGGCGAGCGCCATCAGGATCGTGGGAGCGATCACGCCCAGCCCTGTCCCTTTCAGGTAGCCGGTCAGGGAGAATGAGAGCATCGCCATGATCGGCGCCCAGAATATGATCGCGGTGTAGACGGCGATCTTCTGGAAGAACGTGCGCTCGGACCGGACCTCCCATATGTGGTTGAAAGTCTTCTCGACAGCGTTCATCAGCAGGTAAACCGTGGCCAGCAGGGCCAGGAAGCCGATCGTTCCAACCGTTCCCATGTTGGCGGTTATGGCGCCGATCTGTTCGCGGAACAGCCGCTTGAAGCGTTCCTGCGCCGTCTTAGACGCCGGTAGCGCACCGGCTGCGGCGATTGCCGAAGTCGGCCCTCCCGGAGCGGCCGTCCCCGAAGCCGCATCGGCCTTCGCCCCGGAGCCCGTGTTCCCTCCGGCATCGGCTCCGGCATCCGCGTCCGTCCCGGCGCAAGCGGCCGCTCCCGTCCCCGTGCCCCCTTCCGCACCCTCCCCGGTGGCGCCGCCGCCCGTCCCTTTCCCGACGGCAGGACCGGTCCTGTCAGGAATAAGCAGGGCGGTCAACCTGTCGAGAAACTCCTCCCGCGACCTTTCGAAGGCTGGCGCCGACAGGATCGCCATCAGTATGGCCACTGTGGGCACAAGCGATACCAGCGTCGCGTAGGCTAGCGCGCTGGCGCGAAGCGGCCCCTGATCGCGGCGCGCCTTGTCCCACGCCACGCGCACCCCAGCCATCAGCGGGATCACCCATTCCTCACGGAACGACTTGCCGGCCTCGCCGGTTTTCCCCCCGCCTCCCGCAACGGCTTCGCCGCTCGCATCGGGCTTCACGGTCCGCTCCATAACCCCATCCCCTTTCGCTGGCGGGCGGATATCTTCCGCTCCTGTCCATATTCCTGCGCCGTTCCGGCCTGGCCTCCCGCACACCTCCTTCCGATCCGCCTCCGGCTGTCTCCACAATTGTTTGGCGGGTTCAGGTTGGGGCTGCTATTCGTAGTGGTGCGCTCGAGCGGGGCAGCAATAGCGCTACCACATATATACCCAGCGCCACTGTGCCCTGCACATA
>JAOACM010000422.1 GCA_026417845.1 Planctomycetota bacterium
GTCCGGATTGCGGATTCGGCCGACACGAAGAACCCGGAGCTCGGCGTAAAGTTCATGAATGCGCCGGACGAGGACAGAAAATTGCTGAAGGACTTCATAGAAGCGCGCATCGCCGAGGCGGCAAAGGCGAAAGCGGCAGCTACGGCGACGGGACCGAACGCTGGAGGCGTACCAGGAGGCGACGAGCGGAAGTAACTTAAGGCGCAATATCAGACCTGCCGGTATAACTGTTTGCCGAGGCTAGTTGTGGGCGCAGCGCCTGAGCGTATTCGCTTTATGGCGGCATTACTGCATAATCCGGGCGCATCATTATAACAACAGCGGCCGCAACCTGAACGCAACAAAGAAGTTACCTGCCGGTCCGGAAGAGATTCCAGTTGCTCAGGTCGCCGGGAAGGATTTTAGAGCCTGTCCGGAAACTTCCCGCCGGGCGGTGGGGGAACGCTGAGTGTATAAGCTTACTGCGAGATAAAGGCTTATGCATTGGCAGGCCTTTGCCGATCATATAACATAACTGCTTGCCTTGAAATATGTTACGCTATTTATGCGACAAAACTCCGCCCCGCCAAGCATTTATAAGCGATACCAATTCCTGAAAGTGCCGTAGCTTGAACATAGCAAAAAATTACAGAGCAAAGGAAAGCTGGAAGCGCCGGGCGGACCGGCCCGCCAGTCCGCGGCGATACGGTCAGCCGGCCATCAGTCTGCCGGCCTTTGAGGCCTCGCGACTTCCGGCGGCGCAGGCCGCGGGGACGCACGGGCGCGGCAGCTTCCTGCCGGCTTTCCTGGCCTCCTCGCGGTTGCGGCGCCAGCGCAATATCGCTTCGGCCGTCTTCTGGTCGAATCTTATCTTGCCGTACTGCTCCATGAACAGTTCGTAGTACTTCCCTCCTCTGTCCAGAAGCTCCTCGTGCGTTCCCGTTTCCAGCACCCGACCCTTTTCCAGAACGACGATCATATCGGCATTCGTTATGGTCGAGAGCCTGTGGGCGATCACGAAGCAGGTGCGGCCCTTCATGACGTTGTTGAGCGCCTCCTGTATCTGGCTTTCGGCCTGGCTGTCCAGCGCGCTGGTAGCTTCGTCCAATATCAGGATGCGCGGGTCGGTGAGTATCGCCCTGGCTATGGCGATCCGCTGCTTCTGGCCGCCGGAGAGTCTCCCGCCCCTCTCCCCTACGTGCGAATCGAGACCCTTCGGGCTCTCCAGGATGAACTCCCATGCATTGGCCATCTTCGCCGCCTCGATTATCCGTTCCTCCGTCGCTTCAGGCCGTCCGTAGGCGATGTTTTCACGTATGGTGCCGTGGAAGAGGAAGTTATCCTGAAGGACCATGCCGATGTTGCGGCGGTAGGACGCCAAGTCGAGGTCCCGGATGTCCCTGCCATCTATCAGTATCCTTCCTTCGGCGACATCGTAGAACCTCATCAGCAGACTGGCGATGGTCGTCTTGCCGGACCCGCTCGGGCCGACCAGAGCTATGACCTGTCCCGGCTCAGCGGCGAACGAAACGCGGTCGAGCGCCTTCTTCCTCTCGTCCCCGGTTACATACTCGAAGCTTACGTCCTTAAACTCGACCCGCCCTTCGATGCGATCCAAGCGCACAGCGCCCGGCCGGACGGTGATATCCGGCTTCGTATCCAGGACCTCGAATATCCTCTCGACGGACGCCATCGCCTGCTGGACGCTGGCGGATATGTGGATAAGGTCGGCTATCGGCTGGAACAGCATGCCTATAAGGCCGTAGAACGAAACGAGCTGCCCGACGCTCAGGTTGCCGCTCATGACCTCGCGCCCGCCATACCAGACCAGCGCGGTGATCCCCAGCATCGAGGAAGCGGCCCAGATCACGCCAAGCAGGATGTGCAGCCTGTGGACAAGCAACACCTTGCGCACCAGGTTGTTGATGGTGCGCAGGAATCGCATTTCCTCCTTGTGTTCCGTCGCGTAGGCCTTGACGACGCGGAAACCATTGAAGGTTTCGGCCACGCGGGCGAACATGCGCGAAGCATCCTCGGATATCTCCTTGTAGGCCGGCTTCATGAACCTGACCAGATGGCGGAACCCTATCGCGAAGAACGGTACGCAGAAGCAGGCGACCAGCGTAAGCTTCCAGTGGATCGCCAGGAGGACGAAAAATATGATCACTATGCGGACGCAGTTGCTCGCCGACTGCAGGAAGCCGCCGAAGAGCAGGTTGGCCACTGTCGAGGTGTCGTTAAGTATCCTGGAGACGACGCGGCCGACGCACATGCGATCCACATAACCGACCGACTGCTGCTCCATGTGCGCGTGCAGGCGGTGCCGGATGTGATGTACCAGGAGCTGACCGGTCATGCCGGTAACCCAGTGCTCGAGATAAAGATATCCGCAGCGGGCAAGGACCATGATCGCCATGGCCAGCGCCACGGCGGACAGCAGCGTCGCGTCGTGCCGGGGCAGCACCCTGTCCACGGCGAATCCGACCGCCAGCGGCATGGAAATCAGGATGGCCTGGTTGGCGAATGAACATACCGCGGCCAGCACGGCCAGCCCTTTGAAGGGACGGACGAACTCCCAGAACCGCCGCAGGTAGGACCACTTGAAAGGTGCGGATATCTTTTCTTCCTGCTGCTCCTCGTAGCCGGGTTCGCGCCTGCCGTTCAGGTACCGGAACATTCCGGCGAAGGTGCGCCGCTCCTTAAGGCTCGGAAGCGCTGGCGCCGGCGACGTTTGTCCGGCCGTCGCGTCGTTCCGCCCGGCCGGTTCCATCTCCCTTCCCGGTTCGCGCCCGGCTACGGCCGTGCCGGCCCCATGCCGGCCGCTACACCCATCCTCCGCGCTGCGCCCATCTTTCCCGGACTTGTCTGACGACATTTTCCCCCTCCTGTTCGACTGGAACCCGGGGGCCTCGCGCTTCCGTCTACCCGATGACTACAAACGCCTCCGGCATTCCCGGTCTTCTCCCATATCCCTCACCGATTCCTTCGGTCTTGAGCCAGCCATCAATCGGCCGCCGGCTCCAGCATCGCCGTCAGTCTCGTTTCCCGCGCGCCTCCCGCGATCCACGACCCGCTCCCGGCAATGGCGCCGGTCGCGCTCTTTTCGACCCCAACACCGCTCAGAAACAATCTTAAAATCTCTCCCGCCATCCATCCGACCGGCCGCTTGTCCCGGAAGTTCCTGATGACCGATCTTATCATCCCAAGCAGTGATATACTCGCGAACACGGGATCCAGATCGCTTCTGAATTCGCCTCCGTTTATGCCCTGCGCTATTACCGATTCGATCACCTTCCGTATGCGGCTCCTGACCTCCAGGAGGTCCTCCCTCTGTTCGCAGTACCGGAACACCTTCTCGTGGTTGATCACCTTGTACAGGGCATCGTTCTCGATGAAGAAACTTATCGCCCGCTCCGTGACCCTCCGGAGTTTTCCCTCTGCGGTATCCTCAGCCGCCATCTCCGCCGTCAGGGCGGTCACTGTACGCTCCACAGCCATCTGAAGTATGGCTATGAAAAGGTCTTCCTTGGTCGGGAAATATCTATATATCGTCCCCTTGCTTACCTTGGCGGCTTCCGCTATCTCGTCCATAAGCACCTGGTGATAATCCCGTGACGAAAACAGTCGGGCGGCTTCCTCAAGTATCCTCTCCCGCTTCGCATGACATAGCCTCCGCCCGGAAGAACAGCTTTTGTCCCTTCCAGTCGCCGTAGTCTCCACAGAGATTTCCGCCATACCCGCATCCTCCCCAAAACGTGTGACTCCCATGTAATAAGCACCCTTCGCAAGCGATCTTTCTGCAACACTGACCAGTCAGTACCAAAACTACTATATCTATCATCATTGTCAAGTACAATCTCCTAATGGAACATTGAGCATGGCGCGGCTAGTATTCAGCCCCTTATTATCTAACTGTTTAATGAATAAGATATTAAAGCAAATCTTTAAAGCAGAAGGGTTGCTCTTGAGCATACAAAAGCATTTCACAATGAAACATTGAATCGAATTTAGGAGGATCCAAAAGAGAACTGGTCAGTATCGTGCCGATAAGCAGTTATAAAC
>JAOACM010000423.1 GCA_026417845.1 Planctomycetota bacterium
GCGTACGGCGACGGCCGGCGCCATGCACAGGAAGTATCCTATGCCGCCCTGCAGAAAAATTTCGATGTCCTGAACGATCGCAGCCCCGTCCGGCCACGGCGGCGCCATCCCTGCTGGCGGCACGGCCGTCCATCCGTCGGCCGCCCCATCGTCGGCATCCGCGACGGTCGAACGCAGCGGCCCCGGCGATTCCCACCTGCCGTTTGCGTAATCCACGAAGGCCTGACCGCGGAGGTAGAGGTTCCGCGTCGAGATCCGTCCAACCGCCGGACCGGAAAGCCTCAGCGAGAGCGCCTTCCTGGAATCGTACTTCAATCTGGCCAGGCCGCGGAACGTGATGCTGTCTCCCAGGCCGACATCGAAGACCCAGGCCGGATCTCCTCCGCCCTTCGAACGCCTGCCCCCCGAGGCTATCCGCGTCTCGACAGGTTTCAGTTTTTCCAGCCACGCCATGTCGCCCAGCGCCCGGGGCGCGGCCAGGAAAAAAACGGCGCCGAGAAATATCGCGGTCACGACCGCCATCCCCCACAGCGGAATCCACTGGCGCGCATACCGCCGGTCCAGCCTGACCCGTCCGGTCCCTCCGGGCCTCAGCGACAGGGATATCTCGCCGGAACGTTCGCAGGCGAGCCGCGCGACGCTGACCGAGGATATCATGAGAAACCACGCGGCGGCGACCAGGAACATGACGATCCTCAGGATCAGGTCCGGCCCATCGTTCATCCTCGCCGACAGCAGCAGAAGCGCCATGCTGGTCCATATCGGGATGGCAGTTCCGCGCCGGGCGCCGAAGAACGAAAGCGCCTGGGAGAGGCAGAGAAAGCCGCCGAGCTCCATCGCCAGGGCCATCCCGTCGCCGGCACTCCATGAATACCAGCGGTACAGGAAAACCGGGATCGAGGCCAGGAGTATGCCTCCCAGGATGGATGGACGGACCGGTCTTATACTCCCTGAATCCACCGTGGCGGCCGCGACGCAGGCGCAGACCGCGACCAGGGCGGTCCATCCCCACGAGGCGCCGGCGAGCGAAAAAGCCGTCGTCCCCGAAAACGACAGCAGGTATTGCGACGCCTTAAGTGCGCGATCCAGGTTCATCGTGTCCGTCCCGGCGGCCGCGCGGGAGGGCGCGTCAAACAACCGGCCGCTGCTCCAATTCCACGTCCGCTTCTTCCAGGCCTTCCTCTTCCCCGGCAAATATCTCCTCGCCGGCCTCCCTCGCTCCTCTCCGGAATATCGCAGCGAAGTCCGGCGAGCCCGCCTCGATGGTCCTGACGCAGTTGTCGGGCGTCCTGTAACGCGAAAGGTCAAGGCCCATCCGCAGAGAACCGAGTCCGATGATGACGACATAGGCCCTCGGCAGAATCTCCCGGTCCATGGCATCGTAGAGCTGCTCGAGATCCTTGTCCGGCGCCGGCTTCAAGCCGGCGAGGCATTCCAGCAGCACGTCCAGATTGCGGCGTTCCATGCTGAGCCTGATCTGCATCAGGCCCGGCGCGAAGGCGGCCACGTTCACCTCGCACCCCATCCGCACACAGTCGCGCGCCAGCGTCGCTGCGAACGATATCGCCTGCTCCAGCAACGCCTCCCCCCTAGGTCCGAGCCTCCGCGTACACGTATCCAGACAGATGGCGACCCTGCGCGTCTCGGTCCGCTCGAACTCACGCACCAGAGGCTTGCCCAGGCGCGCCGAGGTGCGCCAGTGTATCCATCGCGGATTGTCGCCCGGCCGGTACTCGCGCAGCCCCCGGAAATCGTCGTCCTCCCGCGACGGCCTGGTCCTGGCCATCCTGACGAAGGTCCTCTCCATTTCCAGATACACCCCGCGCTCCACCTCGCCCATACGCGAAGAGACCGCCAGCTGCCCGGGCGGCTCCAGCCGCGCGACCGTGGAGAACACGCCGAAGGGGAAAGTGGTGCTGACGAGGGTCGGGCGGAACCCGTGCACCCCGCGCCGCCTCGGCCTCATTTCGTAGCGGACCTTCTCCGATCCGCCCGCGGGAATTCCGGCGGCAAACGCGTAGCCGCGGCGTGCGGCCTCGCCCGCCAATCTCTCCTCTATGCGGAGCGCCCCGGCCGGGAAGACGGACGAGTTCTCGATCGTGAGCGCGATTCCGATGCGATCTCCAGCGAAGACCCGGTCGGGCAACGACCGTCGCAGGGAGACACCCCTGACGCACAGACGCCCGAACGAGGCGCCGACCAGGAGCATCGAAAACAGGATCGCGGACAGTAAAAAGGGGACGTTACCCAGCCTTATGCCCAGCGCCCCGGACACGAGCGCAGCCGCGAAAACCGCCCACCCGATGCCGGTCATCCCTCTGGTCGCCGCGGCCGGGATGGCGAGAAGCCGGAGCGCCCGCGCCGCAAGCATTTTCGGCAGGAATTTGAACGGAGCGTACGCAGCCATGATTTCCATCCGGCGCGCCGCCGTGCGGCCAGCCTTCCTGACCGCCGCGATCTCCTTGACCCACGGACCGCCAAAGTATCCCGGCCGCCCGACAGCCGGCTCGTCCGCTGCCATCCGAGCGCACCAGTTCAGGCGCGGGCCCGAGGTAAGAGTATCCGGCGCCGGCAGCAATATGCCGGGACCGGCACCGGATGCGTAAAATTATCGTGGCACCCCGCGGCAGCATATGATGGCAGCGCCCGACTTCCAGAATCTGGCGCTAATCGCGTCATCGCCTCCCGCCGCCTTCTCAACAGGCGGAACGGGACACTGCCGCAGGCCGCCTGGCGGTATCCGGCCATCACTGTTGGAGCGAACCGGCGCCACACTTGTGTTACGCGTCCGCCGGCACACCCCCGCGGACCTGACGTCACAGCGGCACAGGGACCTCGTCTACAATCTCCTGAACGATGCCCCTGGCGTCCCGACGCCCGCCGCTCAGAGCGCCCTTCTCGACCACCCGGTGCGCCAGCACGGGCACCGCCATCCGCTTGATGTCGTCCGGCAGGCAGAAGTCGCGACCCTCCACGAAGGCCATCGCCTGAGCGGCGCGGTACAGCATCAGACAGCCGCGGGGCGAGACGCCCAGCGCCAGCGCCTTCGACCCGCGGGTCTTGTTCGCGATCTCGAGAATGTAGCCGGCCAGCGCCGGGTCCACCTTTACCTCTCTGACGGCCTCCTGTATCCGGATTACCTCCCCGCCGTCCAGAACCGGTTCCAGCATCTTCTCCAGAGGCGTGCCGGCCCTGTGCTCCTCCAGCATCCTCATCTCGGAGTCCCTGTCGGGATACCCTATCGCGATCCTCGCCAGGAACCTGTCGAGCTGCGCTTCGGGGAGGGGATATGTCCCGGCGTACTCTATAGGGTTCTCAGTGGCCAGCACCATGAACGGTTCGTCCAGCTTGTAGGTACGGCCATCCACCGATACCTGAAAATCGTTCATCGCCTCCAGCAGGGCGCTCTGCGTCCTCGGAGTGGTACGGTTGATCTCGTCGGCGAGCACTATATTCGAGAATATCGGCCCCTTGTGGAACACGAACTCCCCGGCCCGCTGATCGTAGACGGACACGCCCACCAGGTCGGAAGGCAGCAGGTCGGGCGTGAACTGTATCCTGCGAAACTCGCAGCTTATCGAAAGGGCCAGGGCGCGCGCCAAGGTGGTCTTGCCTACGCCCGGCACGTCCTCTATCAGGACATGTCCGCGGGCAAGCAGGGCTGCGACGACCTGCTTGATCGCTTCGCTCTTCCCCAGTATGGCGCGCTCGATGTTCGTTATCAGCCGGGCAACTTTCATTGCCGCCGCTGGCGGAATGCCACGCGTTGTCTGAAGCCCTTCCTGGACCAAGACGAGCCTCCGCGCGTTCAATCCCGGCGCCACCCCGTCAGTTAATGCTACCATGCGACGGTAGAACGACAAGGGCACATCGGGCGAGGGAAAGGCAGTCGCGCTGTTGGTCCGCAGGGGGGGTGTCAGAGAGACGCGACGGGCGGTTGCGGGCAGGGGTGCGCGCAAGCTTGTCTCCGGCGCTCTCTGATGAAAGGCGCTTGGGGTATAAATCGCGACAAATGCAACTCCGCGGGAGCGTGTTCAC
>JAOACM010000424.1 GCA_026417845.1 Planctomycetota bacterium
GAGTTACGAGGAGCAGTCGAGCCCGCTGGCCGCGCTGATCGATCCTGGCGAGCTCGACCGGCAGTTCCTGGTGCGCGAGGGCGGCCAGGCCGAGGGCCTCACCTGGGTGCGGCTCGAGGCCCGCAGACCGGCCGAGTCCGGCGTTGCCTCGGCGCGGCTCGGCTTCGCCGGCCAGACCCTGGCGCGCATGGTGTTCGAGGACCAGCTCGGCCAGCGCACCGAGGTGCGCTTCCACGGCTGGACCCGCAACGGGGCGCTGCCGGCCGATCTGTTCCGCTTCGAGCCGCCGCCGGGCGTGGACGTGGTGGGCGAACGACGCGAGGGCGCCGACGTCCGCCCGCTGCAGGAATGAGCCCGCAGGAGCGCACGCCGTGAACGCGCTGGCGCCGCTCGCCGAGCGGATGCGCCCGCGTTCGCTCGATGCCATCGTCGGCCAGCGCCGTCTGCTCGGCCCCGGCGCCGCGTTGCGCCGCGCCCTCGAGGCGGGGCGGGTGCATTCGATGATCCTCTGGGGGCCGCCCGGCTGTGGCAAGACCACGCTTGCCCGGCTCGTCGCCGAGCGCGCGCAGGCCCGGTTCCATGTGATCTCGGCGGTGATGAGCGGCCTGCCCGAGGTGCGCCGGGTGCTGGCCGAGGCGGCCGAGGCCTTCGCCCGGGGCGAGCGCACCGTGCTCTTCGTCGACGAGGTGCACCGTTTCAACAAGGCCCAGCAGGATGCCTTCCTGCCGCACGTGGAGGCTGGAACCATAGTGCTGATCGGCGCGACGACGGAGAACCCGTCCTTCGAGGTGATAGCGCCGCTGCTGAGCCGGTGTCGCGTGTTCGTCCTCAGGCAGCTCACTCCGGAGCAGATCGGGACGATACTCGACCGGGCGCTTGCCGATCCGGATCGCGGCCTTGGGGCGGAGAAGGTCGTCCTTCTCCACGATGCCCGCGCCGTCCTGTGCAGCCTGTCTTCCGGCGACGCGCGCTGCGCGCTGAACGCGCTGGAGCTGGCCGCGATGACCGCGCCGCGCGCCCCCGACGGGACTCGAACCATAAGCGTCGAGCTGGCGAAGGAAGCCCTTCAGCGCAATACGATACTCTACGACCAGTCAGGAGAAGAGCACTACAATCTAATAAGCGCGATGCACAAGTCCATACGGGCCAGCGATCCGGACGCCGCGATCTACTACATAGCGCGGATGCTCGAAGGCGGCGAGGACCCGCTCTACATAGCGCGCAGACTGGTCAGGGCCGCCAGCGAGGACATAGGCATGGCCGACCCGCAGGCGCTGGTCATAGCGGTGGCAGCGAAGGAGGCGACCGAGTTCCTGGGCGTTCCGGAATGCGACACCGCCCTCCTCCAGGCCGCGGTGTACCTTGCTTGCGCCCCGAAATCCAACGCGCTCTACAAGGCTATTGGCTCGGCGAGGGCCGAGGTGAAGGAGAGCGGACCGCTACCGGTACCGATGCACTTCCGCAACCCGGTAACATCCCTGATGAAAAACCTCAGCTACGGCGACGGATACATGTACGATCACGACTTCCCTGAGAAAATATCCCCCCAGGAGCGGATGCCGGAGAAACTGCGCGGCAGGCGGTTCTACTTCCCCGGCGACATCGGGTTCGAGCGGGAGATCCAGAAGCGCCTGAAGTATTTCGAGGATGTCCGGCGGAAGCTGCGGCGCGAAGCGGAGAGACGGGAGGGGCCACAGAGTCCCGGCTGAGACGCGCCGGTCGTATCCGGCCGGGAGCGCGAACTGCCCGCTCGCGCGGCGGCCGGCCGCGTCAGCACCGGAACCACTCATGCGGTTGAACTGCCCCCGCGCGCACCGGTGGCGGGCCACAGCTTTCCAGCGTTGCCGCTCAGTATCAGCACCAAGTCTCCCGATGTCAGAAAGGGGCAGCCGTGGATCAGCATATCTAAAGCCTTTGGAGGCCACGCCAGGCCGTATTGGCCGGCCGTTCTCAACCCGGTTCGGATGGCAGACGTCCGCGCCCGAACGGATGCGAACAGGAGCCTGCTGGCGCCCAGTTCGCCAACGAACCATCTTATCGCGCCAGGCCCCGGCGCTCCGCAGGATCGGACGAACACGTTATCGAAGCGCCCGAGGCGCGCGGGCGGGAGCCATTCGCGCCTGGTCCTCCCGGCAAACCCGTCCAGCACGAACATCACATCACGGAGGGCCATCGCAGCCCGTTTTATCGGCAGCACGTCGGCAGTCCCGGGACGCGGCGCGAGCAGGACAGCGATGGAACGTTCTCCGAGTACGTGAAGCGCAGCGAAGTCCGCGCCTCTGATGCGGCCGTGTCGCCTCCACCTTTCGTAACCGTCCGGTGGCGGTTGCACGAAGACCGCGGGCGCGCCCGCCGACGATGCCGAAGCGGCTGCTTCCGGGAGCTTTTCGATGGGTATGGGAATGCACCTGAGAATCCCGGCCGGCAGCGGAACAGCCGGCGGCGCGACGCACAGCCCTCCGACGAACCGCAACGCTCCCGGATCCCGGCCCGCCGCGCCCCGGCAGCCTCCGCGCGCCGCGTAGCCGCGCGCGGCGGCCGTCGTCCCCGCGTCCGACGCGGCTCCTCCGTCGGTTGCCCCGGCGTCCTCCGCGGATTCGGCCTCACTGGGATCGCGGCCTCCGGCGGTGCCGCTTGCGGCCCCGGCGCCATACGGAAGAAACGCTCCCCCGGCCATCCCTGCGACGACCGCGGCGCGCCCTGAAAATATCGAAGCCGCTGGCGGAGCCCATCCTGCATCGAATATGTCCACCCGTCTCCTCCGGCCGTCCGGATGCCGGCCCGTCAGAAGTGCCGCTCTATATAGTCGCAGGCCGCCTCGAGATTCGGCAGTATCTTCGTACAGAAACGCACCATCCAGGGAGAACACTCCTTGAACGGGAACGGAGAAAAGGCGATCACGAACTTGCCCAGATCGTGTGACGCGTAGAAGACCTCCATGGCCGTCCCGATGGATGGCTTCGAATAGTTGACCAGAACTATGTCGGCATCGCGTATGTCCTGCAGGTCGAACTCGACTATTTCATTCGCGCTGTCTATCTCTTTGTCGCGGAAGTTGCGCCGCATGGGGTCAAGGAGCACGAAACGTCCCGCCAGCCGTTCCTTGGCTCTCGTCCGCCAGTCCTTCCTCTCGCCTTCCTCGCAATCCATGATTGGACCGCAGAGGTATATCTTCTTAGTGGACATTTTCCCCTCCCGCCGCTTTCCGATCCTGTTCCCCCGCCCCGGAACACTGTAACGCTACCGGCTCGCCGCCCCGGCTTTTCAGGATTTCGAGCGACCCGGACCAGCCGCGGACAACTCATGCAGCCGGCATAGCGCCAGCCCTGGTCGTATCGCGCACCCGCTCCGCCGGTTCACGGCCGATTCGCGTCGGCGTTCCCGCCCCGCGCCGCCGCACCGTCTGTCCGTACCTCCCGTCTCGCGGCTCCTCCCGGGATGCCCGCCTGTGCCAGGACCTTCCGCACCGCGCGGGCGACCGCCTCGACCGCCGCGTCAATGTCCTCCCCGAACGACAGCACGCGCGGCATCCGGGCGCAGGCGCGCGAGATCATTATGTTGACGCCGCATTCCTGGTTGGCCCGGAAGTCCGTCCTGACGCCGACTATGGGCGTCCCTTTCTGGTATGCCACGCCCATCTCGAAGGCCGTACCGCTGTCCACGTCCTCCCCGTCGAGCACCGCCACGAGCACGTCGGCCCGCCTTACCCCTTCGACGCACTCGCGGAATATCGCGCCGAACGCGCGCGGGTCGTTGTAGCGGCCGTGCGGCTTGAAGTCCTGCGGCAATATGACCTCGCAATCCGGGATCGCCTTCCTGAGTCCGTCTGCCAGCGTCCTATTAAACCGGCGTTCCGCCATGCTGAAGAGCGGTCCGGCGATATAGACGGTTGCGCCCATCAGGATACCCTCCCACCGGAGCCGGCCGCGCGCCCTGATCGCTGGCGACTGGGAATCCCCGAGAACAGTGCCTTGCTCCCCCGATCCGTTTCCCGCGACTCATATCGCCCGATGCCTGGGGGGCGCGGCCCCGCGC
>JAOACM010000042.1 GCA_026417845.1 Planctomycetota bacterium
CTCTGATATCGGTCGAACCCCGTTTCATGGAAGTCCTGTATCCTCCGCTCCTCGCGTTGTGCGCGCATGCCCTCCTGATCCTGGCGGAATGGGCAGAATCCCGTCGTCCGGAGTGGGGACCGTTCCGGCTGGACGAACGCACGTTGCATTGCCTCATGCTTTTCCTCGCGATTACGTTCGCAGCCCCGTGCCTCAGAGCGGCGGCCAGGGACATCGTAAAAGGCTGGCCCGGCATCTTCCGGAGCATTGCGTCCCGATTGAAGGAGAAAGGATGTCCCGGCCCGATCGCCTGTTCGGATTGGCACTACGGCCTTTATGTCGCCTATCACATGGACGAGCTGTACCTCGGAGTGCCCGGATCCCAGACTGGAGCCGCGGCTGCCGCCGAGCTTGCCGCGCACGGTGTCGGAACGTATCTGTTCTGGACCGCACTGTCTTGTGCGGACGCGCAATTGGGGGCCGGATGGGTCGAGGTTGAGCGCGCGGACACCACGGAAGCCACGAGGCTCAATATGCTGCGCGCCTATATCAGGGGGAACGGTTCGGGAGGAATGGGCTGGGAATCCGGGAGTCCTCCCGTCTCGCGACCCCGGCCGGAAGTCCAGGCGACGGGCCGCGATACACAGGACCGTAAATAAGAACCCGTCCAAAAACTTCCCGCCGCGAAGTGGGGGGCGCAGAGCCGTAAGCCGCGCGGCGACAGGTTTTCGGATGTGTCCCAACATGCGGATGCATCCCTGCGCCTCTCTGATGGTCTCCTCGCATGACCGGGAGCCTGCACTGCCGGTCCCGCCGGAATGGCTAATTGCCGGCCGGAACAAAGCCGGTTGCGGCTGTCGGTCCGCAGAAACGGCTGTCAGAGAGGACGCGACGAAGCGGACGCGGAGAGTGTGCGCGCAGGCTTGCCTCCGCCGTTCTCTGAAAAACGCTTGGGGTAAAAATCGCGAAAAGCGCTGTCCGGCGGGAGCGCGTTCGCTCTGGATGGCTGGGGGTAAGTCCCCGGCCGCCCGCGCAAATCTCTCTCTCGTCCGGGGACAGCGCAATCGGCTTGCCGGAACATTTTTCCGGTTGACGAGAATTTTCCGATGCTGTACGGTTCGGCCCCGGGTTCCTGGTCTCAGAGATACCCGGAGCGCGGCGGCATCGGCCGGGCACCAGCGGCAGTCGGAATGGCAAACGACATCTCTTCGAAGAGTCCCCGTTTCGCCTTCCGAAGGTATCGCGGCGCGCGGCGACATTCTTCTCCCGGGGCCGGTCGCTCAGGAGCGAAGGCCGTTCCGCCGGGGCATGGGGCTGGATGGAGATAAGAACGATGGCGACGAAGATTCTCGTGGTGGACGATGATCCGGATATCGTCGAAGGTGTGAGGCTGACGCTGGAGGCCGCCGGCCACAAGGTGGTTGCCGCATCCAGCGGCAGGGAGGGGATCGAACTCGCACGCAAGGCCCCCCCCGACCTGATACTGCTCGACGTGATGATGGAAACGCTTTCGGAGGGATTTCACGTCGCCTACGAGCTGAAGCGGGATCCGGTCCTGAAGTCTGTGCCCATAGTGATGGTTACCGCCGTGGGGAAGGAGTCGGGGATGGATTTCGCGAAGGAGGCCGGGTCGGAGTACATACAGGCTGACGCCTTCCTTGAGAAGCCCGTGGATCCGAAGAAACTCCTTGAGATCGTAGGGAAATTTCTGAAGAAGGGGAAATGACCCCTGGCGCGCTTCCGGGATCCCGGGCGTTCGCCTTTCGCCGAACGGCGCGTCCGGAATTCCGCGGGGCGTTTTAAGGGAGGAGGCTTGCCACGATGGAACGGGTTGTGACGGCGAAAGATCTGGCGGCGCTCGCCGACGATATGTTGCGGGCCGGCAGGACCGTGGCCGGTCCGGTGCGGCGGAAGGAGAGGTATTTCTACGAGGCGGTCAGCCGCGGCGCGGACCTGGCTTTCGATTTCAACTACTGCGTCTACTCGCCGCGATCATTTTTCTTTCCGCCGGGCGAGACGCTTCTGACCTACTCTATCGGGACGAATGAATTGAATGTCGCGCCCGAAGCGCCCCGGACGTCCCCCGTCATAATGGGCGTCCATCCCTGCGACTGCAACGCCATCGGCCTGCTGGACGCGGTATTCGGATCGGGCGTGCCCGACGATCATTATCTCGCCAGGCGGAAGGATTCGGTCGTCGTCGCGGTGGACTGCCACGGGCCCTGCGATCCGACGGCGTTCTGCCGGGACATGGGGGGCAACGAGGCGCAGGAAGGCTTCGACGTGATGCTTACCCCTCTCAACGGCGGCAAGGGGCAGGCCGCGGAGCGGTACCTGGCTGCGGCGGCGACGGAGCGCGGGAGGGAGCTGCTGGCCTATAACAAGGTCGGCAAGGAGCCCGCCAGGGCCGACAGGGACGCGGCGGAGAAATTCCGCGAGGCCAAGGCTGCCAATTTCAGCAGGCGGTTGCCGTACGCGGTGGAGAAGCTGCCGGCGATCCTGGACCGCTCCTACAATTCGCTGCTCTGGCAGGTGACCGCGAAGCGGTGCTACTCGTGCGGCAGCTGCAATCTCGTATGCCCGACGTGCTACTGCTTCACGGTGAAGGACGTCCCCGATCTGAGCTGCGCGAGCGGGAAGCGGGTCCGGGAATGGGACGGGTGCCAGCTTCAGGACTTCGCGACCGTGGCCGGCGGGCACAATTTCCGGCCGGAGAGCAGCTCGCGGCTGCGCCACCGCATTTTCCGGAAGGGCAAGTGGATAAAGGAGCAGCAGGGGCGGATGGGGTGCGTAGGGTGCGGGCGGTGCGACAGGGCGTGCACGGCGAAGATCAGCGTCGTGGAGATATACACGCAACTGGCGGAGGAGGCGTAAGATGCCGGAGGTTCGCGCGATGGCGGAGAAACTCAACGTCGGCGGCCAGGGGTCGCCGTTCGCGCCGGAGGAGGCCGAGATACTGGGCGTCGCCGATCTCACGGCGCTGGAGAAGCTGTTCAAGCTCAGGCTGACCGGCGGCAGGAGCCTCGGTCACGCGCCGGGGCAGTTCGTCGAGGTGTCGGTGCCGGGTTTCGGCGAGGCTCCGATCTCGATATGCTCGTCTCCGACCCAGCGCGAGATTTTCGAGCTGTGCGTGCGTAAAGCCGGCACGGTGACCGCCGCGCTCCACGGGCTGAAGGCCGGGGACAGGATCGGGGTGCGGGGTCCGATGGGACGCGGGTTCGACGTCGAGGAGATGGCCGGCAACGACATGCTGTTCGTCGCCGGCGGTCTGGGGCTGGCCCCCCTCCGGTCGCTGATCAATTACGTTTTCGACAGGCGCGAGCGGTTCGGGAAGGTGTGGATACTGTACGGAGCCAAGACGCCTCAGGAACTCCTGTTCACGAACGAGTTCGACGCCTGGCGGAAGCAGCCCGGCACCGAACTGATGCTGACGGTGGACAGGCCCGACGAGAACTGGCGCGGAACCGCCGGCGTGATCACGGTGCTCTTCCGGAAGCTGCCGAAGGTGGACCCGAAGAGAACATACGTTGCCGTGGTCGGCCCGCCCGTCATGTACAAGTTCGTCCTGCTCGAGACGCTCTCGCTGAAGATCCCGCGCAACCGCATTTTCTGCAGTCTCGAGCGGCACATGAGGTGCGGCGTCGGCAGGTGCGGGCACTGCCAGATAAACAACGTGTACGTCTGCAAGGAGGGCCCGGTCTTCCGGTTTTCGCAGATGGAGTCTCTGCCGGAGTCGTTTGCCTGAGCGGACGGGCGGCCGGCGGCAGGTCGGGAAGGAGGGAAGCGGATGGCCAGTGCTGCGCCGGTTTCGGCGAAACCGAAAATCGCCGTGTTCAGTCTCACGAGTTGCGAAGGCTGCAGTCTCGCGATACTCGAGCTCGAGGATGTGCTGCTCGACATACTGGGCAAATTCGAGATCGTCAACTTCCGCGAGGCAATGACGGAGAGATCGTGGGACATAGATATAGGCTTCGTGGACGGAGCGGTTTCCACTCCCTCGGACGTCGAGGAGGTGAAGATGTTCCGCGAGAAGTGCAGGGTGCTGGTCGCGATGGGCGCCTGCGCCTGCACCGGCGGGATCAACACGCTGAAGAACTATCAGAACGAGGAGGATTACAGGAAGTACGTATATGGCGATAAATGGAAGGTCTTCCCGACCATTCCGGCCCAGCCGTGTTCGGCTTTCGTAAAGGTAGACTACGAGCTGCCCGGCTGTCCGATGAACAAGTTCGAGTTTGCGGAGCTGGCCAAGTGCGTGCTGATGGGCAAGCCGTTCAGGCTGCCTTCCGAGCCCGTGTGCGTGGAGTGCAAGAAGAAGGGCAACCTGTGCCTGTACGAGAAGGGGCTGGTCTGCCTGGGCCCGGTCACCCGCGCCGGCTGCGGGGCGATATGTCCGACTTACGGGGCGAAGTGCGAGGGCTGCCGGGGTCTGGTGGACAAGCCCAACCTCCAGGCTGCCGCCGATAACCTGACTAACCTCTACGGCATGAAGATCGAGGATGTGCTTGCCGAGTTCCGGCTGTTCGGCGCGTACCAGAAGGAGCGGATCCCATGACGACGGCGAAGAATGTAGACATCAACGTCCACCACGTGACCCGCATAGAGGGGCACGGTAACATCAGGGTCAGCGTGCGCGGGGGGAAGGTCGAGCGGGTCGAGATGAACGTCGTCGAGAGTCCCCGCTTTTTCGAGGCCTTCCTGCGCGGCCGCCGCTACTACGAGGCTCCGCATATCACCTGCCGCATATGCGGCATATGCGCGGTAGGGCACACCACCTCGTCGGTCAAGGCCATCGAGGACGCGTGCGGAATAACCATAAGCGAGCAGTCGAAGCTCCTGCGGAAGCTGATCTTCTACGGCGAGCAGATCCAGTCGCACGTGCTGCATGTGTGTTTCCTTGTGGTGCCCGATTTCTTCGGCGTCGGTTCGGTCATACCGCTTGCATCCACGCATCCGGATGCGGTCAGGCTGGCGCTGCGGCTCAAGAGGCTCGGCAACGACATATGCGAGGTCGTCGGCGGCCGCCACATCCACCCGATAGCGATAGCCGTCGGCGGCGTCACGCATTTCCCGAAGCACGAGGAGCTGCTGGGGCTCAAGAGGAAGCTCGAGGCATCCAGGGGCGATCTGAAGGTCCTGGCCGATCTGTGCGCCACGCTGAAGATACCGGACTTCAGGCGCGAGACCGAATACGTCGGCCTGACGGACAAGGAAGAATACGCCTTCTACGACGGGATGCTGGCATCCACGAAGCAGCCGGAACCCATTCCGCCGCAGAGGTACCGGGAGTGGATACACGAGACCGTCGTTGACCATTCGACGGCCAAGCACGTGCGCACGCCGAAGTCGCCGGCTTACATGGTCGGGGCGCTGGCGCGCTTCAATCTGAACCACGACCAGCTGCATCCCGAGGCGAAGAAGGTCGCCGGCGCGCTCGGGCTGAAGGCGCCCTGTTACAACACGTTCATGAACAACGTCGCCCAGGTAGTGGAGACGGTCCATTGCGCCGAGAAGGCGATCGAAGTAATAGACGAGCTGCTTACCAGGGGGGTAAAGGAGGAACCGCTGGTCCCGCCGTCCAGGTTCGGCCTTGGCGCCCACGCATCAGAGGTACCGCGGGGAATTCTGTTCCACGAATACGAGCTGGACAAGAAGGGCACGATCGTCGGCAGCAACCTGATCATTCCCACGACGCAGAACTATGCGAACATGGAAGCCGACATGCGGGCGCTGGTGCCGCAGATACTCGACAGGAGCGTCGGCGAGATGACGCTGGCGCTGGAGATGCTGGTGCGCGCCTACGATCCGTGCATTTCCTGCTCGGTCCATCTTATCCGGCTGTAGACGCGGATACGTCCGGCGCCGGCGCGGGGATCGGGCGCTGCCGGCGGGCTGCTTCCGTCTCCGGCCGCGCATATCCTTCTGCATCTGTCCAGCCGCTCCTGCCCGGCCCGCTGCTGTCTGGTCGTTCCTGTCCGTCGTTCCTGTCCGAACCGTTCCTGCCCTGTCGCTCCTGTCCGGTCCGCTTCCGTCTGGTAGTTCCCGTCCGGCCGCTCCAGTCCGGCCGCTCCAGTCCGGCCCCTCCCTGTCCGGCCCCCTCCAGTCCGGCCCCTTTCTGTGCGGCCCCATCCTTGCGGTTCCCTTCAGTACCAGGCACTCGATACCGCGCGACGACCGCCGGCTTCGACGGCCCGGGTGCATGGCCTTAAATGCGCAGACTCCCGGGGTCAGGAGGCGAGCCGGCTTCCGGGGCCGGCGGTTTCGTTTGCGCGCCCGGAGCGGGAAGCGACAATAGCGGCCGGCGCAGTCCTGCGGTCGGCGAAGCGTTGCGACATGCGCGCTGGGGGGGGCGGCAACAGGTTCCGGTTCCGGCGCGCCCCTGCCGGCGCCGGATGTCGGATCGCCCGGCCGACGGGCGGGGACGGCCGCGGAGGCTGATGCGCCGCGCGGGATCGCCCTGACCGGGACGCGCCGCGGCCCGGGTCTGCTGCGGTCCCTTATGCCTGCGCCCGGTTCTGGCGGATGCAGGGCTGCCGGGGCTTCACTGGCGGGACGGATGCGATGGAATCGAACCGGGCGGACCGGTCATCAGGGAGCGGAAGACTCCTCCAGAACCTGGCGGCCGGGACGCTTTCGTGCCTGGTTACTCTCAGCTATTCGGCCGGTTACGGCGCGATGATATTCAGCGGCGGGCTGAAGGACTGCCTCGCCTCCGGCATGTCCGCCGCCCTCACGGCCTCGTGGGTCGTGGCGCTGGTTGTGGCCGCGGGCAGCTCGTTCCGCTTCGCGATAGGCGGACCTGATTCGAACGCCACCGCCGTCCTGGCGCTGGCGGCCGCCTCCATCGCCTCGCGCATGGCTGCCGAAGGACTCCCGCCGGCCGCCGCCGCTCCGACGGTAATGGCGTTTCTGTCGGCGGGAGCGATCCTGGCCGGCGCGGCCCTTTACGCGATCGGCGCGCTGAAGTGGGGCCGCATGGTGCGGTTCATCCCGCATCCCGTGACCGGCGGGTTCCTGGCCGGGACCGGCTACCTGATACTCGACGGAGCGTTCAGAGTCGCCGCGGGGGCGCCGCTCACGGCCGACGGCCTCCGCTCGCTCTCTGGCGCCGATCCCCTTGCCCTGGGCCCCGCGCTGCTGGTAGCCGGCATCCTGTTCGTCGTCCCGCGCTTCCGGAGGCCGTTCTTCCTCGTACCCGCGGCCATCGCTCTCGGGGCGGCCGCGTTCTACTGCTGGATGTTCCTCTCGGGCAGATCTGCGGAGGAATGCCGGGCGGCGGGTCTGCTCTTCCAGCGTCTCGACGCCAGCCCCTGGGGGCCTTCCTTCCTCATACATGCGCGGGAAATCCGCTGGGACATCCTGGCCGCGCATATCCCCGAGTTCCTCGCCATGACGATGGTCACGGGGATCACGATCCTCCTGAACGCCACCGGCCTCGATCTGGCCACCGGTAAGGACGCGGACTTCGACCGCGAGCTCAGGGCCGCGGGGCTGGCCAACATGGCATCCGGCGCGCTCGGGGGGATGCCCGGTTACCAGTCCATCAGCCGGAGCCTGATCAACCTCAAGGCGGGGGCTTCCGGGAGGCTGGCGGGCGTATGGTGCGCCGGGTTGTGTTTCGCGGCGGCCGCGGCGGCGCCGGGACTGTTCGCGTACTTCCCGAAGCCTGCGCTGGCCGGTCTGCTCCTGTATCTCGGCGCTTCGCTGCTGGCGGAGTGGGCGGTCCTGTCGTGCCGGAAGCTGCCGCGGCGGGAGTACGCGCTCATCCTGACGATCCTGGCGGTCATCGCATGGAAGGGGTTTCTGGCCGGAGTGGCCTTCGGGATCGTAGTGGCGTGCGTACTGTTCGCCTTCAGCTACGGCCGGACCGGCTGCATCAGGCACGAATTCGACGCCTCCGTCCGGTCCTCGAACGTCGAACGGCCCATCGGGCAGATGGAAATCCTGAAGGGCAATGGGGGCAGGATATACGGGATAGGCCTTCAGGGGTTTCTGTTCTTCGGCACATCGAACGAGATACTCGACAGGGTCAGGGCGCGGATCGCGTCCGCCGCCCCGCCTTCGTGGGTCATCGTGGACTTCCGTTTCGCGAGCGGGCTGGATTCGTCGGCGGCGCTGTCGTTTGTGAAGCTGGAGCAGATATGCGCTTCGCGCGGCATAGCGCTGGCCTTCTCCGGTCTGAACCGCGCGTTCCGCGAGAGCCTGCGGAAGGGCGGGGCGATGGGGGAGGGGGCGGCGGAGTTCGAGGATCTGGACCGGGCGCTGGAGTGGGCCGAGGAGGGGCTGCTTGCCCGCGAGGGAGCTGCAGCCGGGCCGGCGGAGGTAACCGGATCGGACCTCGAACGGCATCTTGCGCCGCACTTCGACCGGGAGGCGCTGGCGAAGCTGCTGGAATCGCTCGAAACCGTCGAGCTGCCTGCCGGCGCGTTCCTGTTCAGGCGCGGGGAGCGGGGGGATTCGATATATTTCGTGGAGAGCGGGAGGGTCAGCGTCAGCGTTCCGCTCGAGGGAGGCGGGTCGGCGCGCCTGCGCGCGTTCGGGGCCGGCACCATCGCAGGGGAGATGGGGCTTTACTCCGGCCGGCCGCGGTCGGCTGACGTCGTGGCGGACGTGCCGGCCAGGGCGAGGCGGCTGACCCGCGAAAGGCTCCGCGAGCTCGAGAGGGACTTCCCGAGGGCCGCGATACAGTTTCATAATTTCGTGGCGAAGGTCCTTGCGGCAAGACTGGCGGCCGCGAACGAGGAGATGCGATCGCTCATGTAAGAGCCTGTCCGGAAATCCGTCGTCGCGAAGCTTACGGCTCTGCGCCCGTAATTATCTGCCGCGCCAATATGTTGGGCAGGGCGGATCCATTTGCATCGCCGGATGGCCGCCCTGTCCGGGCGCACAGCCGCAAATGGCAGTCGCCGTCTGAACGCGGCAA
The DNA here is from genome assembly GCA_026417845.1 of Planctomycetota bacterium. Lineage (GTDB taxonomy): Bacteria > Planctomycetota > SZUA-567 > H5-PLA8 > CALKMO01 > CALKMO01. The sequence goes on from JAOACM010000042.1 coordinate 8,903, forward strand.
ACGATTACCTGCGCTCTTTCCCGCAGCGGGAAGTTTTCCGGACGGGATCTGATGGCCGCAGGGGCGCGCCTTCCCTGCCGGCGCCGCCGGGGGCGCGCCGGGCATCCGGCCGGCCCCGCGCGGCCCGGGGGGGACGGGGCGTACGGAAGGGCGGCAGTGAATCCGGATTCCGGCGGGACCGGAAGGGCGGCGCGGGCGGACGGGGCGCCCGCGCGCAGCGGCGGTCCGGCAGTCCGTCCGTGAGGTCAGGCCTTCCTGAAGTGCACGACCAGGAACACCTCGGCCGCCTTGCGGTCTAGGTTCCTTATCGAATGCCTGACGTCGGCGGCGTAGACGGCCGCGTCGCCCGCCTCGAGGATGCATTTTCTGTCGCCGGATACGATCTCGAAGCGTCCGCTCAGGGCCGTCGCGATCTCCTCGGTGCGCGGGAAGTGAGGCGAGGAATTCAGCCTGCCCGACGGCGCAAAGCGCAGGACATACAGTTCGAGGTCCTCCGCCATCTCGATCGGGGAAACTATCTGGATCTCGCAGCCCTTTTCCCTGAGCACCGGAGATGCGGAGCGCCTCACCACCGTGAGCCGCGGCTGCTCGACCCCCTCGCCCAGCAGATCGCCGAGCGAGGCGTCCAGGCCGCGGGCTATCTTCCAGACCGTCGCCACGGTCGGATTGGTTCGTTCCTGCTCGATCTGGCTGAGCATCGCCTTGCTTACGCCGGACCTGCGGGCGAGCTCTTCCAGGGAGAAGCCGCGGCTTTTGCGCAGCGCCAGAATGCTTCTGCCGAGTCTCGGCGGCGGGGGAACCCTTTCCATCGCTCGCGTCCTCCTCCTTGACGCTGACCGTTATCCAATATAATGAACTTCGTTCAATATATTGAACGCAGCCGTCCCGGTCAAGGGCGCGGGGACGGATAAGGTCTGGCGTTTCCGGCGGGGACCCGGCCGGATGGGAGGCCGGAGCCGGCGCCGGGGATGGACGGCGGGCGGACCGTGAAAGGGCTTCAGAGAATGTCGCGCATTCCGGACAGGATGAAGGCGCTGGTCAAGACGAAGGCCGGGCCGGGGCTGGAGCTGACGGAGGTCCCGACGCCGGAGGCGGGGCCCTCCGAGGCGCTGATACGCGTCCGGGCCGCCGGCATATGCGGGACGGACGTTCATATCGAGGAGTGGAACGACTGGGCGCGGGGGAGGATAAAGCCGCCGCTGGTGACAGGGCACGAGTTCGTCGGCGAGATCGCGGCCCTCGGAAGGGACGTCCGGCACGTCCGCGTCGGCGACAGGGTCTCCGGCGAGGGGCACATAACGTGCGGCCACTGCCAGTTCTGCCGGACCGGGCAGGGCCACATATGCCAGGACGTTAAGATCATAGGCGTGGACAGGGACGGGTGTTTCGCCGAGTATCTGGTCATGCCTGCCGACAATCTCTGGCCCGTCCCCGACCGGATACCCGACACGCTCGCCGCCGTCTTCGACCCGCTCGGCAACGCCATGCACACCGTCATGGTCGCTCCCGTAAGCGGCAGGAGCGTGGCCATAATCGGCGCCGGCGCGATAGGCCTGTTTGCGATAGCGATAGCGCGGGCCGCGGGAGCATCCGGCGTGATAGCGATCGAGCCGAACCCGTTCCGGCGGAGGCTGGCCGCGAAGGTCAGGGCCGACATGGTGCTCGACCCGACAAGGGACGACGTGCCGGCGCTGGTGGGGAGGGAAACCGAGGGTCTCGGGCCGCAGGTCGTGCTGGAGATGTCGGGCCATCCGGACGCGATCAGGCTGGCCTTCCGGCTGGTCAGGAACGGCGGCGACGTGGCGCTGCTGGGCATACCGCCGGGGGAGGTCGCGCTCGACTGGGCGCGCGACGTGATATTCAAAGGCATAACGATACATGCCGTCAACGGGCGGCGGATGTACGACACCTGGTACCAGTGCCAGAACTTTCTGCTCAGGGACCGCCTCGCCGTGCGGCCGGTCATCACCCATGTCCTGCCGTTCGAAAACTTCCGCAGGGGCTTCGAGCTGCTCCACGCCGGCAGGGCCGGCAAGGTTGTCCTGGCGATGTCCCCGGGGGCGGCGGGGCGGAAACGGTCGTAGTCCGGTCGCGCGATGCCAGGCCCATGCAGAGGATGCGCCGGCGCGCATCTTACAGCTCTGCGCTCTCTGACCCGGCTGCGGGAAGTTTCAGGACGGCCTCTCTATCCGTCACGCCTCTGATCCCGGCGGCCCTGGCCGGCCCATCAGACATTGCATCCGGCCGGATCCGGCGCGGCGCCGCATCAGAAAAACGCTCCGGTCCCTCCGGCCCTTCCAGCCACTCGGGTTTTTACGCTTGACCTGCGTATTACTTATATAAAAATAATGACATCCATGAATGCCTGCGGAAGGGGTTAAGATTTGGCTGGCGTGTGGAGGAGATCAGGAATGGGTAATATCAGAATTTACTTTGTGTCAATGGCGGCGGGGTGCGCGCTGGCGGCGGCGATCGCAGCCGTCCCGTTGACTGCCGCCGGCGGCGAGGCCGGGGCGGAGGGCGCCGGCAGGGATCCGGCCGCGGCGCCGCCTGCCGGACGTTCCGGAGAAGCGAAGGCCGCGGCTCCGCGCGAAGGAGACGCCGGGCGGCCGAAGGTCGCCGGCGGGGCGGGCGCGGCGGATGGAAAGGGCGAAGGCGCAGGAGAGGCCGGGGAGAAGGAGGCGGAAGCCGGTACGGTCAGGATGGAGAAGGTGATCGTCACGGCCAGGAGGTCGCCGGAGGCCTTCCACACGACGGTGGATGGGGAGGAGGCGATAAGGGTTCAGCGGACCCCTTCGGTGGACTTCCTGCTGAAAGACATCGCCGGCGTGGACTTCCACCGCAAGACCTTCGCCGGGAGCGACGCCGGGAAGGTTTCCATACGCGGTTTCGACGAATCGCGTTCGGCGATATTGCTTAACGGCCGGAGCCTCCATGGGGCCGGAGTCTACGGCGGCTACTATGTGGACTGGGCCTCGCTGTCGCTGGAGGAGGTCGAACGCGTCGAGGTTCTGCGCGGGGCCGGACCGGCCAAGTACGGTAACGCGCTTGGCGGCGTGGTCAACATCGTGACGAAGGAACCGACCGGCGAACCGAAGACATCGGTGCGGACCGCTGCAGGGATGTTCTCCACATGGAACGCGGAGGCCGTCCACTCGTGGGGCGCAGGTCCGTTCAGGTATTCCGTCGCCGCCGGCCACTACGAGACCGACGGATATCTGCGGAACGCGTTCGTCGAGCGGAACGCCGCGGCGGCGCGGCTGGTCTTCAATCTGCCTCTGAACATGGAAGTCGGGGCGGGCGCCCGCTACACGAATTCCGTTAACGGCATGATCGTCTACAACATGCCCGGCAGCCCGTACTACGACCGGCACAAGCCCAACTCCCTGGAGAGTCAGCTTGGCGGACCGTTCCTTAGGTTCTGGGATCACACCACCGGCCCGAGGGACTGGGGCGACGGGAGTTACTGGAGGGACAACAGGTGGCAGATTGACTGCCACTTCGCCAGGAAGACCGAGGAGTTCGGCTTCGCCGTCCGCGCCTGCCTCTTCGACGAGGACCGATCGGAATATTTTTACGCCGTGGATAATCCCCGCCGCCTCGTTTTGAGACGGGACAGCAGGCCCGAGTATCTGAACTGGGGAGTCCGGGCCGATTTCAACCACTCGTTCGAGGCGATGGGCAGGCACAGGGTCGAGTGCGGTTTCGAGGGGCAGTACATCGGTTACGGCGACATGGAAATACCGGACGTGAACACGGCCTATTTCCCGCCGTGGGCGGTGCCGACAAGGTCATCCGGCGAACGCGACATAGCCCAGCTGAACGGCGGTTATCTGCAGGACATATGGAAGGTCTTCGACTGGCTGGATGTTTACGCCGGGCTGCGGTTCGACTCGTACAGGGCCGACGATGACGATCCGGGTTCGGTTACGGTGGAGGAGGATCGCTGGAGCCCGCGCGTCGCGCTTACCTTCCGGCCATGGAAGGGCGGTTCGATCACGGGCCGGTACGTCCGCGCGCACCGCTTCCCCACGCAGCCGGAGTATTACTGGTGGTACGCGGGCTACAGGCCGGCGGGTCGGAAGGCGCTCACCAGCGAAAAGGCGCACCAGTTCGAGATCGAGGTCGGGCACAGGCACGAAGATATGTTCGAGATAAACGTCAGGGGTTATTATTACGAGGTGGACGACTACATCAGGACGATATTCGGCTACATGCCGAGCCGGGTGGTCTATAACATAGACAAGGTTGTCTTCGGCGGGGTAGAGGTCGAAGCCGCCATGCGGCTGGGGCACGGTTTTTCCGCATGGGCGAACTACACATGGCAGAAGACGGAAAAGCGCGGAGACGTGCTGGACAACAGCATGAGGCTGACTGACGAGCTGCCCGAGCTTCCGGAGAACAAGGTTGGTCTGGGCGTCGAGTACCGAGGGTGGAGGGGGCTGGAGGGAAGGGTCGGGATGCGGTACGTCGGCGCAAGGTACGCCGTACGGGGCAACCAGGCCATCCCCGGCGCCAGCACGCTCATAAAGATGGACGGTTACGTTGACGCGGATGCTTACGTGTCCTATCCGGTGCTGAGAGACACGAAGAAAGGACGCGAGTGCCGGATATTCCTCAGCGGGGAGAACCTGCTGGATCAGGATTACGAAGAGGAATACGGTTACCCCATGCCGGGCGCGACTTTCATGGGCGGCGTCTCGGTGAAATTCTGATTCGCGCCGGTTTCTGTCCGGGTCGGGTCCCGGCCGGAATTCAGAACCTCTCTGAAGAAGTAATCGTTTGCGGCGTTCGGGTTGCGGCTGCCGTTTTTCTCCGGCGCACCCGGATGTGATGGCTATGCCCCAAACATGCGGGTACGTCTGGCACCGTTCCGACAGCATAGGGGCGATGCAGACAAATTACGTCCGGGCGTTTGACGCGGAGCGCGGCCGGCACCGCGCGGGGGGAAGGGGGATTGCCTGGAGGCGGAGGATCGGATGGGGAAGGGGACCGCGGATATCGGCGATCCTGAGTTCTGGATCGGAAAGTGGTCGGAAGAAATCGCCCGCGAGGCCGACGGTGCGGCCCGCGGCTACCTTTCCCGCCGCGTGTGGGACAGGATGGCTGCCGATTACGACCGGTGGCAGGACGGGCCGGCGGGTGGAGGTGCAGGCAAAGGCGCCGCCGGGAGCGGAGGCGACGGCGGCGGTCCCGGTGGAGCGGATCGCGACTCTGGCGGCCGGGAAGACTCTGGCGGCCGGGAATGCGGAGAAGACGGGGGCGGGGCGGAGGACATCCCGGCGGCGGAGGGCGCGGCGGAAAGGCGGGAGGACGAGGCGGAGGAGCTTGCCGATTGCCTGTTTGAAAGGGAAATCCTTCGCCGGGGTTCGCGGGTCCTGGACGTGGGCTGCGGTACGGGCCGGATCGCGGCGGCGTTCGCCAGGAGAGGCGCGGAGGTAGTGGCGCTGGATTTTTCCCCGGCGATGCTGGCGCGTCTCGCTGAGACGCTGGGCGCCGAGCCGGGCCTAGATGTCCGTCCGGTCGAGGCGGACTGGGCCGCCGTGGACCTCGCCGCGATGGGCTGGGAGGGCGCCTTCGATCTCGCGTTCGCCAGGATGACTCCAGCGGTCAGGACCCCGGAAAACTTTCTGAAACTGCACCGGGCATCCAGGGGCTGGTGCTGGTTCCAGGGCTGGGCCGGACGCAGAGAGGATCCGCTCCTGCGCGCGCTGGCCTCGAATATCCGCGGCGGAGGCGCGGCGGAAGCCGGGCCCGCCGGGAGACCTCTGGGCGCCGTGTATTTCGCGTTCAATCTGCTCTACGCGATGGGGATGTCGCCGGAGGTGGAGTTCGAGGAGGTATGCTGGGAAAGGCGCGAGTCGCTGGAGAAGGCGGTCGGGTTTTTCGCCGACTGTTTCGACGGGATGGACGGACTTCCGCGCGGGGAACTCGTCTCCAGGATAGCGGGGTTCCTCGGAAAGGAGGCCGCCGACGGATACATCCTGAGGCGCATCTCCGGGCGCATAGGCAGGCTTCTATGGAAGGTGCCGCATAAATGAGACGGACGATACTGGCGATTGCCTTCGGGACGCTGTTCGCGGCCGCCGCGACGTTCGTGGCGGTTCGCGTGTTCCACGGTCGCGAAGGATGGGCGGACCGCCCGGCGGCGGACGCGGCGGACGGCGGGATGGATCGCAAGGCGACTGACGCGGCGGACGGCGGGATGGACGGCAGGGCGGCCGGCGCGCAAGCGGGGCGTGCGGGGGCTGAGGGCGGAGGAACGGGCAGATCGGGAGCGGGCGGGGCAGGATCGGGGACGGGAGCGGAAGCGGGCAGAGCGGGGGCGGGAGCGGGGAGGGCAGGAGCCGGCGGAACGGGAGCGTGCGGGGCGGAGTCGGGCGGCGCAGGAGCGGCCGGTGCGGGACCAGCCGGCGCGGAGCCGGCCAGCGCGGAGACAGGCGGCGCGAAGGGAGTGGCCGGGAGCGGCGGAGCGGTGAAAGGCTTCCGGCGGCGCGTACT
>JAOACM010000425.1 GCA_026417845.1 Planctomycetota bacterium
CATCCGGCTGGCCAGCGACCCGCTCAACGCCGTGGCCCAAGGGTGCCTGCTGGCATGTCTCAGCCAGCAGAGCTGATTCTTATCTCCCCGATGAGATAGCGGGCAGATGGAAGAGCGGGCTCATGTTTGCCTTCGGAACTTTTCCGAAGGCGTGCCCAAGGCAAAATCTCTCCGGGCTGTTGTCTGTCGCGTGCAGTGGCATCTTCTGGCGGCGGCGTGCCCAAACGGGACAGTCACGGCTTCACAATGAGCGAATGCGCACGGGCGTTGCGCCCCTGTCATATCGGGAGCGGCAAGCGATTATGCGGGGAGGAGTGGACGTCGCGTTATACCTCCTCTCGCGCGCGAGGGAGAATGCCAGCAAGGATGGCGGCTCTATCGGCAGTTACGGCTGTGCGCCTGTCGCCTTCCATTTTCGAGTGTGTTGACGGAGTTCCTTTCGCGGTTATAAAATGATCCTGTTTCCCTGCTCGTCTTGAGCTTCGGGGTGGTCCGGTCGCAGATTCTTTCGCCGCCGGGTGGAGGGAGGGAAGCCCCATTGAGGCCGCTGCATGTGGTGTTCCGGGCAATACTCGCCGGATGTTTCGGGTCGCTGGTATTCCTGTGCGTTAACACGGCGGCCAACATGATGCAGAGCTGCGGGTCTTCCAATTTCGTGAGCTGGGTCGGGTCGAAGCTGCACGAAAAGGTGATCCAATTGGGCGACAAGTGGGGCCAGAAGGCCTACCGCGGGCCGGGGGGAGAAGATAACTGGACGATGGTCGCTCCTCATATCAAGCTCAAATACTATGTGGGTCCCGGGATGACTCTGGGATTCCTGGTCGGTGCGGCCGCGGGGGTTGCTCTGGCATGGAGGGAGCGCAGGAAGGGGTTGAGGGAATTCGTAGATAAGGTGCTGCCGGGCGGCGGAGCAGGTAGCGCGGTGCCTCCGGGGGCGAACGTGCCCGTTACGCACGTCCCGCCGCCGTCGGCGGAGGCGGCCGGGGCGGGCGCGATATCCGGCAGGGAAACCGGCGGGGCGGCGGGCCTGCCCATCCCGTGGCACTGGCCGCTGCTGATTGCGATGATCGGCCTGCTCTTCCACGGTTATCTGCTCGGCCTGATCGCGGTAGTGCTGGCCGGCCGCGTTCCGGCCAGACCGTGGCAGGCGTGGCTTACGCGGGTCGTCGGGGCCTTTGTGGTTCTGTTCTGGGGGCTGGGGACAGAAATGTGGTGGGGGCCGGGATGGTCCACCATCTACCGCGGCCTGGCCGACTTCCTGAAGATGTTTTTCGCCGGCGTCGGGATGGAGTGACCGGACCGCCGCGCGCCGGTAAGCGCCACGCGAGAGGAGGATCAAGCATGCCATCGTCAGGGAGAAAGGTGCGGATTTCAGCGGTTCTGGCCGGCGCGCTGGCTGCGGCGTGGGTCTGCTGTGGCGAGGCGCTGAAGGCGCAGGAGCCTGCGAAGGCACCGGAGCCTCCGAAGATCGTGCCTCCGACGAAGGAGGAGATCGAGGCCGAGCTGGCGAAGGAGACGCCGGAACAGAAGGCGCTGCGGGCCGAGCTGGCGGCGCTGGCCAAGGCGGGCCAGAAGATATATTTCAACGCTAACCTCGGCGAGGGCGCGCGGAACGAGGTGTTCGTCATGGGGCCGGATGGTTCCAACGTCAAACAGCTTACAAAAGAAGGCGGCGAATATCCCCATACGCCGGCGGACGGGAGCGTGGTTTATTTCTCGAGCGGACGCATACCCCTAGCGAACCCGATACCCGAGGCGTTGAAGGATGTTCCCTTCGACCCGAACTATCCGCCGTTCAAGACGAAGGAACAGAAATTCCAGCGCAACAACAAGACGCCGGTCATCTGGAGGATGAATCCTGATGGAAGCGATCCGAAGCCTGTTGCGTTCGGCTCGATGCCGCATGTATCCCCTGACGGGAAGACGCTGGCTTACTGTATAGTCAGTCCGCCATGGCCCAACCAGCTCGTGCTGATGGATCTGGAGAAAAAGGTCGAGAAAGTGATATCGCACCCCGGGATGCGGAACTGCGGCATGCCGTGTTTCAGCCCGGACGGGAATTACGTCGTCGGAGCCAACGGGGCGGCCTATTGCGCGAAGCTCAACGCCGAGCGCAGCGGGATCGAGAGCGTATTCATGTTCGACAACGGCCATCCGTGCAACGGGGAGATATCACCCGACGGCAAGTTCTGGGCATACGTCATAGATACCGACAAATGCCTCGGGGGATGGCTCTGCTATCGCGTCATGGACTACGAAAAGCCCGGCAAGGGCGGGGGACAACTGCCGCTCCAGCACAAGCGGGGGTCCATCAATTACTTTCCGGCGTTTTCGCCGGACAGCAAGTACCTGGTGTACGCGCATGCCGAGCAGCAGGAGGGCGTTAAGTCCTGGGAGGCGAAGCACAGCCAGGAATTGTACGTGACGCGATTCCCGAAGTGCGAGGCAACCGTCCGGATCACGTGGAACGGAGCGGCTAACCAGCACCCCCACTGGACGGCGAAGTGATCCGATGCGGGAAGAACGGACCGATGTCGAGGGAGTCGGCGGCGCCGCAGGGGGCATGCCGCGCGGACCGGCCGGACCGGCAGGGGGATCCCCGGCCGCCAGCGACGCCTACGCGGCGCCGCGCACTGAGCTGCAGGCGGGGCTGTCCGAAGCCGCCGGCGGGAGCCTCAGGGGAGCCTTCGGCAAATACCGCGACATATTCCTGGGTCGCGCACCTTTTCTGCTGTACGAGATATCCGCGCTGATCGCCCAGAACGCGGGCGGGGCGATCGGCTTCCTCCTCCGCAAAAAACTGTATCCGAGGATGCTCGGTCGCTGCGGACGCGGCGTCGTATTCGGCAAGGGGGTCATTCTGCGCCATCCGGATCGAATATGGATCGGCGATTCTGTCGTCATTGACGACAATGTTGTGCTCGATGCCAAGGGACCGGAAGGCGAAGCTCCGAACATCGTAATAGGCGACGGAGTCTTCATCGGACGGAACACCATCCTGTCCTGCAAGGGCGGGACGATAGAAATAGGTGACAACGCGAACATAGGGGCGAATTGCCAGATACAGTCCGAATCGAGCTGCAGGGTCGGGGCCAACGTCCTTTTCGCCAGCTACTGTTATGTCGTGGCCGGCGGCAATCATGGTATAGACCGCGTGGACATCCCGCCGATACAGCAGAAGCCTGTCAGCCGGGGCGGCGTGCGGATATGCGACGGGGCCTGGCTGGGAGCCAACGTCAAGGTCATAGACGGCGTAGAGATGGGGCGGGACAGCGTCGCGGCCGCCGGGGCGGTGGTCATCAGGTCATGCGGCGGCTGGGACATAGTGGGCGGAGTGCCGGCGAAGGTGATCAGGAACCGTCTGGAGGAGGCGCGCAAGGAAGGCAGGCCGCTCCCGGCCGACCTGGATCCCCACCGCCTGACTCTGCCTACCCGCCACGACCCGCCAGCCGCGCCGCAGCCGGCGGGACCGCTCCGGCGCCCATTCCTCCGGACCGCCTTCAGCAACGCAGCGAAGGTGCTTCTGAGCGTCCTGTTGATATGGTACCTTGTATCGCTTCAGGCCGGTCCGGCGAACGGCACGTTCGAGGCGATAGAATACGGGAGGAGCACGAGGACGGACATCGAAGCCGACCACCCGGAACCGGCCAGACCGGCGACCTTCGGCGGCAGGATCCGCGCCAAGGTCGGAGCAGTCTTCTCGATGCGCAGCCCGCCGAGAAAACTCCTGCCCGTGGGCGAGGTACCCTCAGAGACGTCTGGCGGCAGGCGGGTGACCTACTGCATGGCAGCGAGGGACGCAGGCGGCGGGTGGGTCGGAGACAGGTCCGGCCCTCTCGTAACGGTCGAGTACGACGGGAACGGAGTGGCCGTCCGCAAGGCGTGGGAGCGGGGGTTCTGGGCGTCGGTATTGGAACAGGTCCGCGGATTCCTCACCCGCTGGGAATGGTTCCTCTTCGCCGGCAGTTTCCATTTCGTGGGGTACCTGATCACGAGCTGGAACTGGCGGCAGACGATCG
>JAOACM010000426.1 GCA_026417845.1 Planctomycetota bacterium
CGCTTATGGATGGTATTTCCACCATCATCGCCTTCGCGGCGGCCTATTACCTGCGGTTTTACGGCGGGTTGTGGGGGCTGCTCTCGGTAGGCGAGTATTTCCCGGCGCAGTACCTGGCCTTTCTCCTGGTTGTCATTCTGACCTGGATGATCTGCTTTCGCGAGGCCGGTCTCTACCGCGACATACACGAGGGCGGAGCGGAGGAGTTCTTCCGGATATGTGGGGCTGTTATCCTTGGCATGCTGCTGCTGGCCGGGATAGGCTTTTTCTACCGCGGGTACTCCTATTCGCGCGGGTTCGTCATCGCCTTCATACCGCTCAACGTGATCCTGCTCAAGGCAGGCAGGGCGGTGTGCCGCAGGGTGCTGCGGTACCTGGCGCGGCGTGGGGTATGGGTCTCGCCCGTGCTGATAGTCGGCGCGGGTCCCCTGTGCGAACGCCTTGCGGCTGCTATCAACAAGCGCGGGACCAGCAGGGTCGTAGGATATCTGGATGACGCTCCGGGCGGCGCCGGCGGAGGTGCGGGGGGAAGCCCTTCCATACCGGGGGCATCGGCGGATCCGATCGCGGCGCCGGATGCGCCGGCCGCGCCAGGCGCGGCAGGTACGGCTTCCGCGGCGGCGGGCGGCAGCGAGGGGGCGGGAGGCGGGAGCGGGAGGAGCGCGAAGGGGGGCGAGGCGGCGGGATCGGAAGGAATCGTCGCAACCGGCGCCGGCATCGGCGGGGAGAAAAACGGCAGCATCGGGCTGGATTGTCCGCGTCTGGGCGGGGTCGCGGACCTGTCGGATGTCGCGGCGAGATACGGAATCGAGGAGGTGCTGATAGCCAGGCCGCGGGCTTCGAGGGAAGAGGTGTCGGCGGTAGTGGAGGAATGCTACAGGTGCCACGTAAGATGGCGGCTGGTGCCTGACATATACGATCTGATGCTCGAGCATACCGACCTTTCGCTGATCGGCGACATCCCCCTGCTCGGCACCCGCGGATCGCGCATCGTCGGCCTGAACTTCGTGGTGAAACGGCTGTTTGACATCGTAGTATCACTCCTCCTCCTGATGCTGCTGGCGCCGATCATGCTGGCCATAGCGGCGGCGATCAGGCTGACCGGCCCCGGACCGGTATTTTTCCGGCAGGAGCGGGTCGGTTACAGGGGAAGGCGGTTCCAGCTTCTGAAATTCCGCTCAATGAGGCAGGAAGCGCGACCTGACGATCACAGGGAGTACGTAAAGGAATATATAGCCGGCAGGGCGCGCCCTTCCGACGATGGCCAGTTCAAACTGACCGGCGATCCTCGCGTTACGCCGGTAGGCAGGTTCATCCGCAGGTTCAGTCTGGACGAGCTGCCTCAGCTGTTCAACGTTCTGAAGGGCGATATGAGCCTGATAGGTCCGCGGCCGCCGGTGCCGTACGAGGTGGAGGCTTACGATCCGAGACATCTGCGCAGGCTGGATGTCCTGCCGGGCATATCGGGCCTCTGGCAGGTCTCAGGACGCAACAGGCTAACCTTCGAGGAGATGGTCCGGCTCGATCTCTACTATATGGAAAACTGGTCGCTCGGCCTTGACCTGCGGATATTCTTCAAGACGATACCGGCGGTGCTCTTTTCGAGGACCCACTGAATGCAGCGCGAAGACCTGCGTGACGGGCCAGAGAACGCGGGGGACGACCCATCGCACTCCTTGGTGAAGCCTGGCCTCACATCTCCCGTCCAGAGATTTCCCGTCATGCCGGAGGGGACGTGGCGCGCCAGGATGCTGGAGAGACCTCTGCTGCCTGCCGCCCTTGTCGCCCTGGCCGGAGCGCTGGCTTACGGAAATATCTTTCAGGGGGCGTTTCATTTTGACGACCCCGAGTACATAGTGAACAACGAGGCGATAAGGAACTTCAGCACCGTCGGCAATGTCCGCTTTGCCCGCCATCGCAAGGCATGGTGGTACAGCAACGCCCTGTGCTACTGGATAGGCCGGAAGACCGGGACCGTTCAGGAAAACGGCCAGCCGATGACGATCCCGTTCCACGCCTATAACCTCGCCCTGCACATCGGCTCGGCGATTCTGCTGTTGCTCCTGCTGTGGAGGGCGGACCGTTTCAGGCGGCGGATGGGGTGGGCCCCGCGGGACGATTGGAAGGGCAGGGCCATCGCATTCCTTGCGGCGGCGATGTTTGCGGCGCATCCGCTGACGACGGAGTCGGTGACGTATATATGCGGCAGGGACAACGGACAGGGCGGGTTCTTCTATCTGCTGGGGCTTCTGGCGGTCGCTTCGTGGATCGAAAAGTGGTTTTACCGGAGATACATGGGCAGGCGCTTCACGCCGTGGCAGTGGGTCTGGCCGGTCGTCACGGCCGCGGCGGCATCCGCTCTGGCGATGCTGACCAAGGAAGTGTACGTGACGTTTCCAGCGGCCGCGGTCCTGCTCTTTCTGGCCCTGATGAACGGGAGGAACGAGGCGGCCGTCGGGGCGGCCGGCGCGACGGCCGGTGGAACCGCCGGCGGGATACTGGGCGGGGCGCCCGGCGGAGAGGCTGCTCCCGATCCGTCAGGCGGATCCGGCCGGTCGGGAGCCGGCGGCGCGGATGTCGAGAGTCTGTCCCCGAGCTCCCGCGGCGCCCAAAGTATGCCGTCGAGTCCGCCCGCTTTATCAGGATACCTCCGGGCCGGATCTGAAGGACCGGCGGGGTCTGCGGCCGGCGTCCATCCCATGGCCGGGGGCGGAGCGATTATGCCGACCGCAGCCGCGCGCGGCGCGCCGGGTGTCCGGCTCGTCTCGCTGCTCGGCGGTCTTCTGATCCTGGCCGCGCTGGCGATGGCCGCAGCCTCCTTCCGGCAAGGAGCGGACTTGCCGCCTCAGACATCGCCCGGCGCAGGAGATGCCGTCGCCGGCCTCTTCGCAGATACGCCGACTCCATCCGGATGGAAGTCGCGCGACTGGCTCGACCTCGCCGGCGCCGCGGCGGTGGCTACGTTCGTGCTCTCCAAGGCGCGCCGGCTGCCGCGGCCGCTGTCGTGGCGGGTGCCCCGGTGGATCGCCGCATGCATACTGCTGGCGGGAACCGTCGCCGCACTGCTTGCCTTTGTCCCGTTCGCCAGGCACGCTATCGTCGCCGGGCTTACGGAGCGTCCTAAGAACCCGCTCAGAGGCTTGCGTAGCCAGGCGGTGGCGGTCCCGATAATGTTCCTGAAATCGGTCGCCCCGTGGCGTCCAAACCTTGACCCCGATTTCCCGGTGATCTGGGAGTGGCGGGACTGGCGCTTCGCGTGCGGCGTCGCGGCCCTGGCGTTTATCTGCTCCGCCGCCTTCCTGGCCCGGCGACGGGCCCCCTATTTCGCCTTCGCCGTCGGCCTGTACCTTGTGACGGTCGCTCCGTCGAACTCCTTCATCGAACGCGGGGACATAGTCAGCGAGCGCAACTTCTACCTTGCCGCCGCCGCCGGCGCTATTGTCGGGGCCTGGTTGCTTATCTCGGCACTCGCGTGGATCGTGAGGAGGCTTGGCGAGCTTCCCGCCTGGCGGCCGGCGTGGATTCTGGGGGCGACCGTCGCGGCCGTTTCGCCCATGGCGGCGCTGACGCACGTGAGAAACCGCGAGTACAGCGACCGCTACCTCCTTTGGAAGGCGACCGTCGAATGCTCGCCGTTCAAGATCAGACCGTTGCACAATCTGGGGATAGCCGCCTTTCACAGGAACAGGATTGACGAGGCCGTCTGGGCCTTCTCCCGCGCCATGGAGATTGGCGAGACGCGCCCATACAGCCCGGACGATGTAATAGCCGAGAGGGCATTCCGCCAGTCCTATATCAACATGTTTGGAATACTCGTAACCCGTGGGCGGCTCAGGGAGGCGGAGGCGCTCATCGGGAAGGCCGCCGGGAAGTTCCCGGATGATCCGGACGTCATGCGCGTGCGCGCTGAGTTCCTCATCCAGAAGGGCGACCTGATGAAATGCTACAGGGAGCTTAAGGCGCATCTGTACATGCACCCGCATTCGTACAACGCCTATTACCTGTTAGGGAT
>JAOACM010000427.1 GCA_026417845.1 Planctomycetota bacterium
GGATGGGATCGGTCTACAAGGCCCGCCAGCCGATGCTGGATCGCTTGGTCGCCATCAAGATACTTCCCCCGAAACTGGCCAAAGACGCCGAGTATATCGCGAGGTTCTTCCGCGAGGCGCGAGCGGCCGGAAAGCTCAGCCATCCCAACATCGTGGCCGGGATAGATGTCGGCGAGGCCGACGGGTACTACTACTTCGCGATGGAGTATGTGGAGGGCGAACCACTGAGCGCCGTGCTGAAGCGCGAGGGGCGGCTGCCGGAGAGGAGGGCGGTCGAGATAGCCCGCCAAGTCGCCGAGGGGCTGCGCCACGCTCACGAGCACGACATAATCCACAGGGACATCAAGCCCGAGAACATCCTGCTGGACGCCTCCGGGACCGCCAAGGTCTGCGACCTGGGGCTGGCCAGATCGGCATCCGGAGACGACATCTCGCTAACGCAGACCGGCACCGCCGTCGGTACGCCATATTACCTGTCGCCCGAGCAGGCTCGCGGGGACAAGGACTTGGACGACCGGACGGACGTATACAGCCTCGGCGCGACCCTGTTCCGCATGGTCGCCGGCAGGCCGCCGTTCGACGGCCCGACCGCGGCCGTGGTGATGACGAAACATCTGAGCGAGCATCCACCGCCACTGAGGGAGATCGTCCCAGAGATATCGGATGGGCTGGCGGCGGTGGTGGCCAGGACGCTGGAGAAACGTCGCGAGGACCGGTACGCCTCGATGGGCGAGCTGATCGAGGACCTTGACCGCGTACTGGCCGGGGAGGAGCCGGTCGCCGCCAGGGGACGGATGCGGGCGGGGGGGAGGCGCGCGAGGGAGGAGGGAATGGTGGCGGCCCGCGCGGGACGGGCGGCGCCCGACCGGGCGACGGTTTCCGGAGCACCGGCCGGGCTGGCGGGCGGTCGCGGCACGGCGGTATTCCTCGCGGCGGCGGGCGTCGCCCTGGCGGCAGGCATCGGCGCCTACGCGCTGCTTGCCGGAGGCGGCGGACCGCCGCCGCGGGATGCCGGTCCCCGTCCGCCTGAAGGAATTACCGGAAAGGCCGGGCCGCCCACGGATGCCTCGCCGGTCCGGCCTGTCCCGCCGGCGGAGGAGGCCAGGCGCCTGTTCGAGGCCGCGCGGGACTTCCAGCGCGACAATCCGAACGACCTGGCCGGCGCTATCGCCAGGTTCGAGCGCGCCCGGGATGCCGCGCCGGGGACGGAGTATGCGAGGATGGCTGGCGAGGCCGCCGCCGCGCTGGCGGCGCGACGCGATGCCGCCGCTGCTGCGATAAGGCAGGCGGCCGGGGACGCGGGCGCACTCGCCGCGAAAGGCGACTACGACGGAGCGGCAGCCGTCTGGCGCAAGGCGTGGGAGGACGCAGGCGAAGCGGCCAGACCTGAGATGGCGAAGGCCATCGCGGCGCTGCGGGGCGAGGCCGAGGCGCGGCTGACGGCGGCGATGGACGAGGCGGACCGATGCGCGGCCGAAAAACGATTCGCCGATGCTATCAGGGCGCTGGACGCCGTCAAAGACGTCGTCTACCGCGACTGGGAGGATCGGCTGAGGGCGGCCAGGGCGAAGATCGAGGCGGCGGAGAAGGAGGCCGAGACGGCCAGGCGCGCGGAGGCGGCCGAGGCGGCGCTGGCGAAATACGCCGATGTCTTCGTCGCCGCACTGATCGGGGGTGACGGAGCCGCGGCGAAGAAGGCAGCCGACGAGGCGGCGGCCGACCCGGCGCTGAAAGGGCTTCCGGAAGAGGCGGGCGCCGCATCGAAAGTCAGGGGGATGACGGAGGTGTGCGATGCGCTGGCCAGGATGGACGCCGCACGGTTGGCCGCTCTGGAAAAGTTGAAGGACGGCGCGGAAAGGACGTTCGAGACCGTCAGGGGAACCGTAAAGGGAGCCGTCTCGAGAGCAGGCCCGGACGAAATCGCGGTCCGCATAAAGATACCGGGCGCCGGGGGCGCCTTCGGAGAGCAGAAGATACGCCTGGCCGACCTGACTCCGGAGTCCAGAAAAGCGCTGGCCCTCGACGGCGGCTTCACCCCGGCGACCCCGGCGGAGCGGATCGCCGCCTCGGCCCGCGCCATCGCGGCCGGGGACATCGAGTCGGCCGGGAGCATGCTGGAAGCCGCGAAGGACCACTGGCTCGCGCCGGCCTGCCGCCGGAAGCTCGACGAGAAGCTCCTGGGCGCGGCGGAGGCGTCCGCGAAAGCGGCCTGGGAAGCCATCGCGCGCGCTGCCGGCACGGGCAAGATTCCCGATGCGAGGGCAAAGGAGCTTGGCGAACGCCTAGCCGCCTTTGAGAAAGAACACGGCGGGACGAAGTTCGCCGCGGGCATCAAGGTCGAGCTGGATGCGCTGAAAGACCGGCTCGCACAGGCCGGCGGCGGCTGGAGGACGATCCGCCCCGCGGACCTCGAGACCGTCCTGAAAGGCCAGGCGAAGGCCTCCACCGAAGGCGACACGCTCGTCCTAGATATCCCTCCCGGACCGGGCAACAATGTCAGGATATACCCGCTCCGGTTCGCGAAGGATTTCCGCCTCAGCCTTGAGTTTTCCGGCGAACTGATCGAGATGGAACTCCGGAAGGTGAACTGGCATGGGTGCATACTCATGCTGATAGGCCGCGACATGTACCGCGCGCGGACCTATCCGGCGGACGATCCGCATTCCCCCCAGCAGCTCGCCGGAGAAAAACGGCCGGGGATACTCGGCCCCGGCTGGCACAGGCTGGAGATCGCCGCTTCCGGACGCTCGTTCTCCGCGACGCTGGACGGCGCGGCGCTCTGCGCGGTTGACGACCTGCCCGCGGTGGCCAGGGGCGACATCAGCATATTCGGGTGGCCGGCGCACGCGGGGCAGAGGCTGCAGATCCGGAACGTTCGCGTGTCGGTGCCGGAGCGGGATGTCTCCCAGGGAGTTTTCGACGGCATCTTCATGGCGAACGGCCAGGGGAATAACTGGGTGGACTTCAAAGCGGACGGAGAAGACGTTTCCAGGCGCTATCCGCTCGCAACCGGGGCCGACGGGACGCCCGACAGGGCGATCCTGGACGTCCTCCAGAAGGTTTTCAGCCTGAACCGCGGCCGCGTCTCGTGGCGGCTCGTTAACGGCCAGCCCGTCGCCACGGCGGTTGAAATCGCGACGCCCAAGGAACAATCCGGTACGCTGATCGGCGTCCTGACGTTCAACCAGAACAATTGCATCGAGGTAAAGCCCGATTCCGGGCCTCCCGAACGGTTCATCCCGCGATGGATGGGAGGCCATCCATCCCAGGGAGGCGGCCTCGACAGGCAGATGGTTGCCGCGCTCACGAGGTTCAAGGTGGGTGACCGCGTCAGGGTAAGCTGGATATACGAAACCCGCAAGCGGGTGGTGGGCATCGAGCCCGCGCCGTAGAACATGTCTAAGAGCCTGTTCGAAAACTTCTGCGGCGCCCGATGTTCCCGCGGCGCCCAGCCCAGTCCGTCCGGGGATTCCGGACGGGCGAGTCCGAATCGCCGGCGCCGATCCCCGGGATCAGCGATCCCCGCCTTACTGAGGGAAATTCCGGACAGGGCCTCAGCTGCGCCCGTTGTGCCCGAACATACGGGCGCGGCAACTAATTACGTCAAGAAAGCCGCCCCGAAGCTACCGTCCGTCAATGTCGGGCCTGACGGTGCACCAGAGCCCCTCGGTCAGCATCAGGACCATAAGGATGGCGAAGACGGCGCCCGACAGGGATACGCCAGGGCGGAGGGAAGCCAGGTACGCCGCCAGCTCCTCCGGCCTCTCGACCAGGCCCGCGGCCAGGCCCGACGCGATCAGCGCTTTCCACGGGCCCAGACTGGGCGCCAGGTCGGATTCGGCGGCCGGAGCCTCGACCGTCAGGAACATGGCCGGGACATCGCCCCCTTTCTCCAGAGGCAATTCCTCCGCCAAACTGTAGACGCCTGCGGTCTCGAGAGGCGGCACGCGGACCACAGATGCGCCGGGGAGCGTCTCG
>JAOACM010000428.1 GCA_026417845.1 Planctomycetota bacterium
AGGCCGGGTCACAGGCGGCCCCGGCGCATAACCGGCATGCCCGCGGGGCAGGGGCGCGAACCGTCCGGCCGCCCGTGCGCCGGCTGCCCTTGAACAGGACGTTCAGGATATGCCCCCTCCGGTACACCCGGGCCTGTACGCCCTGCTGTCCATAGCGATATCGCTGGCGGCGCTCGCGGTCATGCTGCGCCGCAAGGTACGCCTTGGACGGGCGATGGTCGTTTCGGCGATCATCCTCGCCTGGCTGCTCGGCGCGACTCCCGCGAAGCTTTGGGATTCGCTCGTCCTCGAATGGTCCGCGAAGAAGAGCGGAGAGCGGACGCCGTACCTGTTTCTGTCGCTGACTTCGCTGGTTATCCTTGTGAACATCCTCGGCGCGGCGATGCGGGAGGCCGGGATAGACAGGCGGCTCGCCCCGGCGCTGGAGGGCCTGCTCCGCAGCCGCCGCGCTGCCATATCCATAATTCCGCTGATGATGGGGATGCTCCCGACTCCCGGCGGCATCATGCTGTCGGCCCCGATGGTCCGGAGCGCTGGCGACGGGATCGGGCTTCCGCGGGCGAGGCAGGCGGCGATCAACTACTGGTTCCGCCACCAGCTCGAGCCGGCCTGGCCGCTCTTTCCCGCGGTGCCGCTGGTCCAGGCGATGTTTTCCGTGCCGCCCGGCAGGCTGCTGGCGTGGAACGCGGCGCTCAGCGTCGCGGGGCTTCTGGCCGGCGTCGCATTCCTCCTGCTGCCGGGGATGCCTCCCCGGCGGGATCCGGGCCCCTCCGGCGCCGCGGGCGGGACATGGGCGAACCTGAGGGCGGTCGCGGCAGCCCTCTGGCCCATAGCGCTCGCCGCCGGTCTGTACATAGGCCTGCACATGCCCCCCGCCGCCGGCATATTCCTTGGCGCGCTTCTGATCCTGCTCGTCTACCGCATCCCCCGGACGCGGTGGTGGCCGCTGGCGCGGGAGTCGGTCGAGTGGGATTTCGCCCTGCTGATCGGCGGGGCGCTCATGTACAAGCTCAACCTGGATGCCACCGGCGCCGTGCCCGAGATAACCGACTGGCTGCGTTCGGCCGGCCTTCCGACCCGCGCGCTCCTGTTCGTCCTGCCGTTCATAGTCGGGTTCGTTACCGGCGTGACGATGCCGACGGTCGCTATGACCTTTCCGCTGCTGAAGTCGTTCATAGGCGAGGGGGAAGCGGCAGATCTCGGGCTGGAGGCGCTGGCCTTCTCCGGCGTCCTGTGCGGGCTGCACCTGACTCCGGTGCACCTCTGCGTGTCGCTCTCGACGACCTACTTCGAGGCGCCTCTGATACGCATCCTCTGGCGCCTCGTTCCTCCCACCGTAGCCCTCGCGGCCGCCGGATGGATGCTGTCCCTGGGAATATTCTGAGCGGGTATGGCATCCTTGCCCGGCGGCCGGGAGAGCCCCGGCGGCTGGGAGAGGGAGCCGCGATTTGAAGGGGATTGGGGAAAGAGCGTCATCATCAAACGGAATCCCGGTCGCGCGGGCGGACGGATCCCGCTGGAGCGCAGGCGGCCCGACCGGCCGGGGAGAGGAAGGGGCGGATGGCAGGAAAGCGCGGGGGGCGCCCGACTCTGGATTCCGGGCGGGGCGCACCTTCCGCAGGTTATCGGAGGGAATGAGATATGAAGGCACAGCGGAAAATCCTGGCGATACTGGCGGCAGGCGTTCTGGCTGCTATGGCGGGGACGTTTCCCACGACTGTATCGGCGTTCGCGGCCGAGCCGGCCGGAGGCGGCGGCGTCTCGTCCGGTCCGGACAAGGCCGAAGCTGGCAAGGCCCCGGCAGGCGTCGCGGAAGAGCGGATCGCCAGACTCGAGGAACGCATAAGGGAGCTGGAGGCCAAGCTGGAGAAGAAAGAAAAGGAGGAAGCCCCGGCGCGGAGGCGGAGCTGGCGCGGAGGCGGCGACGAGGGCGGGGATGCCGGGTACAGGGCGCCGTCTCTGAGGGAGCTGAGAGATCACATGGAGAAGCTCCGCAGACAGCAGCGGGAATGGCTCGATCGCTTCTGGGGCGACGCACTCGACAGACTCGGCCCGGATTTCGACTTCGATAGAGGCTGGGATGTACCCTTCTTCGATTTTGACGGTCCGTTCGTGCGCGGCGAAAAGCCGAGGCTGGGCATCGGCATGGCCCCCATAAGCGAGGAGCTGAAGAAGAAATACGGGAACGACGTCAAGTCTGGCGTCTTCGTGGTGGAGGTCCATGGGAAGTCGGCCGCCGAGGAAGCGGGCATCAGAGAAGGGGACTGCTTCGTGTTGTTCGACGGCAGGCAGATATCGTCGCCGGAGGACCTGGCCAGGTCCGTGCGTGAGGCTCCCGCCGGGACCGTCGAGGCCAAGATCGTGAGGAAGGGACAGGAGATAACGGTGAAGATCAACCTCCCGAAGCGGCGGAGACCGTCCTTCTGGGAGGGTATGGGCGGAATGCTGGAAGATTTCCAGGGGCCTGCGGGCGGGCGATTCGAGATACAGGTGGATTCCGATTCGCTCAGGCTTTCCGACGAACTGGCCGCGAAGATGAAGCTCACTGACGAGCAGAAGAAGCGCGTCGAAGAGGTACTGGCAAAGGCGCGGAAGGAACTGAACGAGGAACTGTCTAAGAAACACGCTCCGAAGGGAGGTCCGGGACGGTGGGAGTTCCGGTTCGACGATGATGTGGAGGATCGCATAAAGTCGAAGGAAGCCGATGTAGAAAAGGAGCTTTCGAAATTCCTCTCGCCTGAGCAGATGGAGATATACCGAAGGGAGCGGACGTCGAAGCGCTCGACCAGCGTGCGGAGGTCGTTCATATTACGCCAGGGCGGCGGGCCATCGGGCTGGCGGTGGGACGAAGACGAGGGGCGATGGATCCGGCCCGAAAGGGACGGCGGCCAGTCGCGGGCCGAAATAGAGAAGCGCGAGCGATTCTGAGGGGCGGTCCCGACGGGAATACGTCGCGCGGCTCGAGGCGCGGGTCGCGCGCCGCGAAGGGCCGGGCGGGGGGGGGTGGCGTGACGGAGGGGGCGTCCCGGGACGACGCTTCCGCGGAAGGGTCGCGCCTCTCGGGACGGGATTCGAGGCGGCTCCGGAGTCCGTCCGCCGGCCGCGCGAGGGGTTGTGTTCCACCGGACCGGAAGGCGGCGAACTGAGGCCGGCGGATAACGCCCGGCCGCGCCCCCGCCTGGACTTCAAAATGGCCTTGCAGCTGGGATCGGGCTATCTGTACATCGGCAGGTAGCGGTAGTAGACCTCCAGACACAGGCAGCCGAGCGCGGTGGACATCACGCGCCCGCCATGCGGTATGCCGCCGCCGCCGACCGGATCCCACGAGCCGTCCTCGTCGCCGCCCCTGCGCTGATTGGGTATGAGGGCCTGTTTCATCGCCTCGTTCCAGTCCCTCCAGTGGTCGCCGCCGACCTGGAACATGACGAGCGTGGCGTAGTACCAGTAGTAGAAATTCAGCGTGCCGACGTAGGTTCCCTTCGCGTCCTTGTCCCACTTCGGGAGGTGCTTGCGGAAGATGTTCGCCGGGCCCCTGACGGCCGGATCATCGGGCTTCCAGCCCATGAACAGGCGCTGCATGGCCGCCGAGGCGGTGACGGCGATGCTCCCGTTGCCTTTGTTGGGGACCTGCAGCGTACCCGCGTAGGCCATCTTCCCGCCTTCGTAATCGGATCCGGCGTCCTTGGCGCCGGTAAGGTCCTGGCCGGCGTCGAGCCAGGCGATGGCGCCGGCGAAGCCCTTGTGGTCAACCTTCAGGCCGCCGATTTTCGCGCTCTTCAGGGCCATTACGTTCCAGCCGGATACCGAGGAGTCGTTGCGGCCGTTGGTGTCCGGGTTCGGAGAATAGTCCCACGCGGCGTACTCGTGCTGCGCCTGCTGCGCGAAGTCTATGGCCTTCTGTGCGGCGCGGCCCGTATCCGGGACGCGGGCCATCCCGTAGGCC
>JAOACM010000429.1 GCA_026417845.1 Planctomycetota bacterium
GGGTTGCGTTGCCCGCTGCACCAACCCCCTTTCAGAGAGCACCGGAGGCAAACCCGCTCCGCCCCGTCTCCAACCGCCTGTCGCGTTCCCTCTTGTACCTCAATACCGCACTCTCCGACAAACTCCTCTTCCCATACCTGCCTCTTCCCCCCCCTCCCCCATCGCTTCCTGCCGAACTTCCCGATGTGCCTCAACTCCCCGCCTCCCCCGATCGGGAGGGCTTTCCCCAGAGCACATTTCAGAGAGCACCGGAGGGAAGCCTGTGCGGGCCAGCCCCGCAGCCGCCCGCCGCATCCCCTCTGACAAACCCTGCCTGCGGACCAGCCGCGCAACCGGCTCTCATTCATATCTCCGGAAAATGTTCAGAAAAATCAATGGAGCGCGCGCGCCTCTTGCGGCGGGGGAGGGCGGGTGCGCGCCGAGGTCTGGGATGAGATGGTGAAGAGCTTTAAGCTAAGATCCAGGCGGGGTGTTCGAATCCGCTCCGCGAATGCGGACAGGTCTTGACCCCGCTCAGGCTTTCAGGGATGCTACGGTGGGGCGTGGCGGTCCGGCATCGCAAAGCGTGCTCCCGGGAGGCGTCGCCCGGCTGTCCCGGGAAGCGGGCCGGAAGGATCGAGCGGGGGCGTTCAAGAAAGGAGCGGCGGCAATGGAAGATTTCCTGACATTCAGAAAGATGATCACTCCGGTGATCATCCGCATCCTGTTCTGGATCGGCGTGGCGGCAATGATCATCGGGGGGTTCGCCAGCCTCGTTGCCGGGCACTATCTCCTGGGCATCATGCTGATGCTGCTCGGTCCGATCTGCGTGCGCATTTATTGCGAGATACTGATACTCTTCTTTATCATCAATGACACTCTTACCGATATCAGGAACCTCGTAAGGGACGCGACGCACGGGCGTCCCGGCTCTCAGGTATAATGCCGCGGGGACGCGCGCAGAAGCGCGGGCGACGCGGGGATCGGGCGAGCGGGTCGGGCCGGGCCGGGCAAGCGACTTCTCCTGCCGAAGCGCTTTTCGTCCGAGGCGGCGGAAGGCGGCTGCCGGACGCGCGCGGCCGGAGGCTGTTCAGGCGCTTCCCTCTCAAGGCGCGGCCGCACGTCACTTCCCTTCCATTTCGGCCTGGTCCGGGATGTCCTTGAGCGGCACTTCCTCTCCGGCGCGGTAGTCAAGCCTGACGGAGGCGATACGCGCGTTGCCGAGGTCGCCGATGAACAGGCGTCTGTCGGATTCCACGGCCAGCATCTGGGGGTGCATCAGCGCCACCTCGTCGTCTCCGATCGGCCGCGGGTTCGGCGGGCCGCCATCCCTGATCAGCGGTACGCCGTCATCCACGTTGCCGTAGCGGCCGATGCGAAGCATCTCGTTGCCCGCGGAATCCAGCACCAGCACGCTGTAGTGATCCGGTTCGGGCACGAAGGACCTTGCGAAGAAATCCAGCGCCGGCCTGCTCTGCGACGGGCAGTGGCACTTGAAGCGCTTGCCGTCGAAGCCCACCCCGCCCCTGATCCAGCATGGGTTCTCGACCCACGCGCTCCCGCAGGTGTCCACGTCGGTGAAGTCCGGCGGGCGGTTCGGTCTCGAGTCGTCAGCCATGGGAAGAACGGCGTTGGTGGAATAAAACTTCGTTCCCGGCCTGAGCTTTATAAGGGAGCACGACAGAGGATTGAAGTAAGGTTTGCCGCCGACAGGGGCGATGCCGGCGAGCATTACGTAGATATTGTCGTCCCTGTCCATGTTTATGCCGACCATGCGGCCGACGCCAGGAACGGCGTCCGCATAGAGCGGCTTGCCGTGCCTGTCGAACACGTGGACTTCCCAGGGCCTGGACCTGCCGGGGTATATCCGCGGCGTGTAAGGTCTGGTCCCGAAGGATCCCATCCTGGCCTCGTCCCTGCGCTCCGCCGCACGCTCCGGGTTGGCGACCGTGACGACCAGGTGGCCCTTCGGAGAGACGGCCATTCCGCCGAGCTGCCCGGAAGCGATCCCCCCCACGCCGGCAAAGGTGACCGCCGATATGACCTTGGCCGGGAACAGGCCGCACGAGACGGCCGGGCTGTGATCCCCGTAATCGAAGGGGATCTCGCGCCAGTTCTCCGGGTCGTAACGCGCCACCGCGTCGAAGGTCCTGAGATAGGCCAAACCGTTGATGTCGAAGGCCATGTCCTCCGCATCGAAAGGCAGAACGGTCCTGCTGACCTTGCCGGTATCAGGGTCAACGATCGCGATCTCCCGCATGGAGGTGGCATGAACTACGGCCGGAGCATGAAGGTCGCCGACGTAGAGCTTGCGGTTCTTCGGGTTGAAATACAGCCGCCGCTTCATGTGGCGCGGACCGCGGAGCCAGCCGGTCTCGGCCTTCGCCTCCTTCCCGAAGTCGCGCCTGACGGCCAGCTTCCCGTCCTTTTCTACCAGCAGCTTCGCGCAGGTCCTCTCGTATCTGTCCGGCGGACCCCAATCGTAGCTGCTCCTGGCCTTGTCGCAGAACCAGATCGTAGGCGGATCGGTCCAGAAGTCCACGGCGATGCGGCATGGGGGCGAATCGAGGCACCAGCCGGTCGTCTCCAGCGGGGCGGAGGCGAGGACTTTCGGGTCTTCAAATGGACCAAGCCGGGCGAAGCATGGGTTGGATGCGCTGGCTTTAAACTGGTCTATCGGCAGGGGGTAGCGGAAGACGTATATTTCGCCGTTCTTCGGGTTCACGCGAACGAAGGCGGGTTTTTCGAACGGTATGTCCTTCAGGGGCCTGCCGGACGGATCGAAGACCCGGATGCGGCTGTTGAGGTGATCGGCGACGTAAACGCGGCCGGACGGATCGGTCGCGACTGAGACCGCCCCGGCGATCTGTCCCGGCGCCGGCGGGTTGCCTTTGACGGTCTCTACGAACGACTTCTCTACGCGGCCGCTGCCGGTTACCTCGCAAAGGCTCCCGGCGAAGTTCTCCAGCGGTCCGCTCCCGTCGGCCGGGACGCGGCCCACGCCGTTGAGCAGCCCGTGCATCCACGAGCGGCTCCACATGTATCCGGCGAAGTATATCCACCTGCCGTCCGGGCTGAACGCGGCGTCCGTCGGCGGCACGTTCACCACGCCTCCGCGCCATTCGTGCGCCCCTGGCACGTACGTCGGAACGAAGACGTCCGGGCCGCCCAGCCTGGCGCCGCCCGTGCCCCCGTCGGCGGCCAGGCGGTTTATCCTCTCGCAGGCGAGCATCAGACGGTCTCCGAAGGCGGCCATCGCACGGACATCGCCGTTGCCATCCACCGGCCATGACTGGCCGCCCGCGCCGAGCATGGCCGTGGTAAGGAACGTGCACTGGGCCAATCCCCACTTCAGGGGGAGCCGCGCGCCGTCCTGCGGGAATTCGCGCCACAGCAGGCCGTCGAAGTCCTTCAGCTTCCCGGCCGGCGGAGGATAGACCGTCCTGACGTAGTTGCCGTCGTGGTCGAAGAGCCTGACATGATCGCCGCTGCCGCCGTCGTAGACGTATATGCCCTCGGGCGCGGCGGCGAAGACGAGGTTGCCGTCGAGGTACTGCGGGTCGCGGGTGCGCGTCTTCGGAGACCACAGCAGCGAGCGTTCGAGGCGGGCCTTGAGTCCCAGAGAGACGCGGACCACTGCATTATCTTTGTCGTCCACGTACGCCCCCTGTTCATCCTTGCCGTCCCAGACGACAGTCTGCTTCAGTGAATCTTTCTGGAAAGGCGGCGGCGCGTTCTTCCCCAGCACCCCGCTGGCCAGGTGCCGCAGGATCCTCCCGTCCCGGCCCTCTATCGCCACCGTCGCGTCGCAGAAGTCCCTGACGGCGAAGGAAATCGTCACCTCGTCGCCCCGGCGCGTCACCTTCGGCTTCTCCGCGAACTCGAAGACGCGCCCACCGCCCGATCCGTCGCCTGACCCCGGAGCCGCCCCGGTCTCGCCGGTTACGACCTGTCTCTTATACA
>JAOACM010000430.1 GCA_026417845.1 Planctomycetota bacterium
GGCCCAATCCTATGCCCTCCGACATTCTCCTCCGCGGCCCGCCTCTTGCGAGGCTGGGGGGCGGCCCGGACTATCCGACCTGTCCGATCCCCGGCGCGACGGGACCGGCCGGCTGCCTGCCGCGCTGCCGCTTCAGGCTCTCGGTGTAGTCGCGGACCTTGGCCTCCAATTGCTCGGGTATCTGGCTCCTCTTTATGATCTCCTGGTATGACACTTTTCCCGAGACCCAGAGATTGAACAGGAAGTCGTCCAGGAGGATCATGCCTTCCTTCGCCCCCGTCTGGATGTGCGAGCCGATCTTGTAGGTTTCGGCCTTCCGTATCAGCGCCCTGATGGCGTCGTTGGTGAACATGAGCTCAAATGCGGCGATGCGGCCTGATCCGTCCTTCAGGGGCAGCAGGGTCTGGGATATGACCGCTATCAGGGTGGCCGCAAGCTGGGCACGTATCTGGTTTTGCTGGTTGGTTGGAAACACGTCTACGATCCTGTCCACGGTCTCGGCCGCCCCGGTCGTGTGCAGGGTGGCGAATACCAGGTGCCCGGTCTCGGCCGCCGTTATGGCCGCGGAGATCGTCTCCAGGTCGCGCATCTCGCCGACCAGGATTATGTCCGGGTCCATGCGCAGCACCCGCTTCAGGGCCTCCGCGAAACTCTCCACGTCCGTGCCGACCTCCCTCTGGGTAACGCAGCATTTTTTGTGCGTATGGTAATACTCGATCGGGTCCTCTATCGTCACTATGTGATCGGCCCGCTCTTGGTTGGCAAAATCCACCATTGTGGCCAGCGTGGTGGTCTTGCCGGAACCGGTGGGGCCTGTGACTAGCACCAGGCCTCTGGGCCTCATGCACAGGTCCTTGACCACCGGCGGGAGGCCGATCTGCTCGAAGGTCAGCAGCCTGTTCGGGATAAGGCGCAGCACCAGCCCTACGTGGGATTTCTGGCGGAATATGGAGACGCGGAAACGGGCCTTGTCTCCATATGCGAACCCGAAATCCGCCCCGCCGTGTTCGGCCAGCCGCTGCTGGTGCCGCTCGGACGTTATGGACTTCATGTACTGCACGGTGTTGTCCGGCGCGAGGGGCGTCGTGCCAAGGTTGCGCAGGACGCCGTTGACGCGCAACACGGGGGGACGTCCGACGGTCAGATGGAGGTCGGAAGCGTTATATTCGATCACCTTGTCCAGCAGCTTGCTGATGTCTATCGCCAAGTCCGTTCCCCCTTCCATTCAGCCGGGACACGCGGCCATGCGGCACGGCCGGGGCGCCGGCGTCACACGTACTGCTTGGCTTCCGCAAGCACCTCGTCCAGCGTCGTCCAGCCATCCAGCACCTTCCTCAGCCCGTCATCCAGCAGCGTCTTCATCCCGTCGCGCCTGGCCTGCTCCCTCAGGTCATCGGTCGTGGCCTTGCGGAACGCCATCTCGCGCAGACGGTTGTTCATGACCATTATCTCAAATATCCCCTTCCGACCCTTGAAGCCGACGTGACGGCAAGCCGGGCAGCCGGCGCCGCGGTAGAAGGTGCGGCCCGCGAACTGATCGTCCCTCAGTCCTACCGCGCGCAACCGCACGGGATCTTCCTCATAGGGCGTCTTGCATTCGGGGCATATTGTCCTGACCAGCCGCTGGGCCATGACCGCCTGAAGCGACGATGCGACCAGGAACGGCTGTATGCCCATGTCTATCAGCCTGGTGATCGCGCTCGGCGCGTCGTTGGTGTGCAGCGTGGAAAAGACAAGGTGCCCGGTGAGCGCGGCCTGTATGCCGATCTCGGCCGTCGGCGTGTCGCGCATCTCGCCTATCAGTATGATGTTCGGCGCCTGGCGGAGCATGGCGCGCAGGGCGCGCTCGAACGTCATGCCCTGCTGGGGCTTGATATCGCACTGGTTTATCCCGGGCATGTAATACTCGACGGGGTTCTCCGCCGTGATGATCTTGCGGTCCGGAGTGTTCAGGTCGTTAAGCGCCGCGTAGAGGGTGGTCGTCTTGCCCGACCCGGTGGGACCGGTGATCAGCAGGATCCCGTTCGGCTTGCGTATCAGCCCCTTGAATATCTTTATGTCGCTCTCGTGGAAACCAAGCTCCTCCAGACCGAACTTCACCGACTGCTTGCTCAGTATGCGCATCACGACCGATTCACCGTGGGTGGCCGGGAGCGTGGAGACGCGGAGGTCCAGGTCCTGCCCGTGCATGGTCATCTTGATGCGGCCGTCCTGCGGACGCCGTTTCTCGGCCATGTCCATCGCGGCCATTATCTTGATCCGCGCTATGACCGACCCCTGCAGGCGCTTGGGCGGCGAATCCACCTCGTAGCACACGCCGTCTATCCGGTAGCGGATGCGGACGCGGTTGGCCATCGGCTCGACGTGTATGTCGCTGGCCCGCGCCAGCACGGCGTTCCCGATGAGGAGGTTTATCAGCTTGATGACAGGGGCATCGTCGGCCTCTAAGGTCTCCTCCTGTTTCTCTTCGAACTTTATCACGCTCTCCGTCAGGTCGCGGACCTGCCTGTCCAGTTCGCTCTCGGCCTCCCCGTAGTACTTCTCTATCGCCCGGTCTATCGCCTCCCGGCTCCCCAGCATCGGCTCGACCTGGCAGTTGATCATGAACCGGAGGGTGTCCAGGACCGGGAGGTCGAGCGGATCGCTGATGGCCACCGTCAGCACTCCGTCGGCCAGATTGATCGGCATTACGTGATGCTCCCGCGCGAAATCTTCCGGCACCATCTCGACCACCGACTTGTCTATGGCGCCGATGCTGTCGAGATCCACCATCTCCATGCAGTACTGTTCCGCCAGAGCGGCGGTTACGTCCGAGGAAGAGCACAAACCCTGCTGGATGAATATCTCCCCTATCTTCCTCGGCTCGCCGGCCATCTGCAGCTCGAGCGCCTTGTCTATGTCCTCCTGCGTTACGCAACCCATTTCCATCAGGATTTCACCTATGAATTTCCGCTGTTCCACCATCTTTGCGCCTCCGGCAGTCAGGTCCCGCGCCCAATGGACTCATGGGCGGCTTTTCATATAAACCGCTGAACCTCCACCCCTGCGGAGCGACGGCTTATGCCGACCGGCAGTTTTTCGAATAAATCGCCGGCCTCCATGCCCCCATCCGTTCCGCACATTTATATGAACACACGGCAGACATCGCCCGGGTCACAATGTCCCGTGAAACGTAACTGCCGCCACTCCAATAAGTTAATTTACGGCGCGTTCCGCGCGGATGTCAAGCCTGTCGTCGAATTGCCAAGCCGGTTGCGCTGTCCCCGGACGGGAGGGAGATTTGTGCGGACGGCGAGACGGCTTACCCCAGCTCTCCAGAGTGAACACGCTCCCGCCGGATAGCGCTTTTCGCGATTTTTACCCCAGGCGTTTTTTCAGAGAGCAGCGAAGGCAAGCCTGCGCGTACATCTCCGCGCCCGCTTTGTCGCGTCCTCTCTGACAGCCGTTTCTGCGGACCGACAGCGCAACCGCCTCCGAATTGCCCTTTACCAAGGGAATTCAGTTGATTTGTGGCGGCCATGAAGTATATTTTCTCCAACAGGTTGGAGAGGTCCAACGAACCGTTCGCCGCATGGGATGAGGGCGAACCTGCGGGGAACATCCGTAAAGGAGGCCGGGGATGAAAAAGTTCTGCATGGGATTGCTGGCGATAGCTGTTCTTGCGGGCGCCTCGTTCGTTGTCATGGCGGCGACAGATTTCTTCTACCCGAAAGGCGCGTTCAAAGTCAGATGGGACAGGGATGACGAAGACTCGTTTTCCCTCAAGGCGTGGACGGCAGACGAGTATGAATCCACGAAGGATCCCGACTGGATAGGAGCATATGTCGAAATCACTCTGGGCGGCGAGTCGGGTGGAGGATATATAGACGAAACGGGTAAGCTCAAGGCTGATTGGGGGCTGGTAAAACTGATCAAGGGTGGTGGCGGACTC
>JAOACM010000431.1 GCA_026417845.1 Planctomycetota bacterium
CAGCCGGCCCCGGATCCCGAACGACACCAGTCTGCCTCCGACGTATCTGTGGAATGTCCCGGTCCTCTCGTAGAAATCCGGCCGCCAGACCGCGTCCTGCGTCAGCATAACAAGCGTGGACCGGTCGCGCTCCATTACGGCGCCCAGCCTGTCAAACGGTTTCAGGTCTCTGTAGTTGAAGTAGAGCGGGTCGGCGACCTCGTCCTGCACATCCTGTATGAGCGCGCCGCTGCCTTCTTCGCGGAACGCCAGCCCCGCCCGGTAGCCCACCGTCTCGGCCTGCCCGCTCACGGAGTCCGACATGACCGGCGGGAAGATGAGAGTCTTGAACCCCGTAACGGTCCTGTCCCTGACGGATACGCCCCCGCGCCCGTTCCTTATGCGTATCGCCTGGTCGGGCAGCGCCCGCCCGATCCTGTGGCGGGGCATGGCCAGGGTTTCAGGCGCCATCCAGCCGTCGTCCGCGGTTCCCATCGTCCCATCCCCTTCCCTTCCTTGATCCCTCCGCCACACTCCGGCTGCCGGAACCCGGCCTTTCCCGCGCGCGCCGGGCCGCCTCTCACGGAATCGCCGCCGTTTCGCTGGCCGTGTAGTCGAGTTTCACGCGCAACATCCGCCTGTTTATGCTATCTGCGACGTAAACGTGCCGGTCGGTAACGGCCAGGCCGATTATCCAGGCGAACGCGATCTCCGGTTCCGCGAACGGGCTTTTCAGGTCCGGCGGATCGTCGGCCCGGCGCGGCCGGTAGAATGCTCCCTTCGGGTCGAGAACGTAGCTCTCCGGCCCGCAGCAGTCCTGGTTCCCGTAGGCGCCGATGTGCATGATGACGTTGCCGCCGGTATCCAGCACGGTGACGCGCTGGCGTCCGTTGTCGGGCGCGAAGGAGCGGCCGAAGCCGTCCACGTCGAAGTCGCAGCCTGTGCAGTGGCAGTGCTCGCCGCCGAAGCCCCCGCCCATGTCCCCGACGTGCGAAACCCCCGGCGCCATCCACAGGTGCCCCTGCATCTCGTTATCGTCTCCGCGGAAGCTGGCGCATACCTTGACCCAGGGCATCGCATCCGGCAGCTTGACGGGATCGGCCAGCGGCTTGTTCCTGGCCGGATCCTGGACCTTGAGCCGCAGGTTGCCGCCGGCCGGCGGAAACTTGACGATGCTGCCGTATATCCAGTCGTACCAGTGGGCGATGTGCCTTTCCCCGGCGCGAGGCTTGAACTCCTCCGGGAACCGCCATCCGGCAGGCTTGACGCACTCCATCATGTACACGTTGCCCTTCGGATCCACCCGCGGTCCGTATGAACCGTCCGTGACGCCCCAGATTACGGTGCGCTTGTGTTTGCCGTCCGGCCCGAAGACATCCACGTGCATCAGACCGTGGTAAGCGGTCCCGCGCACCTTGGAGTAGATGTCGCCCTTGCGGTCCACGTACCAGTCGCGTTCCCAGGCGGTGGTGCCGGTGGAGCCGGCGGGAAGGTGGCCCTTGAGCTTCGGGTCGTCCGCCGTGGCCGGGAACGGGACGAACCTGCCGCTGGGGTCGCACTTCCATATGCCGCCGGCGGCGGCCGCCGCGTATATGTTGCCGTCGCGGTCCAGCCGGTGCGTGGTCCCCTGATTCGAACTGACGGGTCCGGACTGTATCCGCACCGTGCGGACCTGCCCGGCCGCCTCGTCGAGTATCTGGACGCCCTTGCCTTCGACGTGGCACAGGACCATGCGGTGCGTCGGATCGGATGCCGGCCGCCAGTGCCGCGGGCTCTGGAAACACCCCGCCGGCTCGAACTCCGAGAACGCCTCGCCGCGGTCCTCTACGCGCAGCAGCGGCGCCCCGCCGATGTTCCGGCCGACCCATATGACCGGTGGGTCGGCCGATGCGTCCAGGGCGAAGCATGGGGTGGGCCTGGCATTGCCCCATCCGACATAAACCGGCGCGAAACACTTCGGGCTCGCGCGCGCCGCCTCCTTCGGATCCTTCCATCCGGAAAACTTTATCAGAGTATCGCGGTTGCTGAACACGTACACGGCCCCGGTCCGCGGATGGACGCCCACCCACTCCGGCGCCTTCCCCGGGAACGAACCGGCGAAACCCCCGTCGGCTTCCTTCACCGCCACGATCCGGTCGTTGCCGAAGTCGCAGATCAGCAGGTGCCCATTGCCGTCCGGGGCCATGGCGCGCGGATTGTTCAGGTGTTTCTCGTCGTTGCCGGACTGCTTGGGATCCCCGAAAAAGACCTGCGCCGGGCCGCAGTCCGGCAGCGGCACCCGGCAGACGAACGGAGAGAGCTGGGCGGTCTCGTACCACGGTTTCGATTCCTTCCCGAACCCGGCGACGAACAGGCTTTCCCCGTCGCTTGAGGCTGCGATGTACGGCTTGATGAATTTCCACGGCCCCAGAGCTGGACCGGCGCAGCCGGTCGTCGGGATGCTCCCGTCGCTCTCGATGGCAGCAATATGCGGCGCTTCACCGCGGCAGAAGGGGTTCCCCGGACTGCTGGCCGGCGCGACCGGATGGTACAACCGCCCCCCGACAAAGGCCATCTGCGCCGCGGGAGTGTCCTCGAAGGGATAGAAGGTCATGCCGAGCACCCGGAAGATCACGGGATTCAGGAACCCGCGATCGTTGATGAAGGCGCGCGTGGCTGCGATTTTTTCGGGAGGCGTGTTCGAGGGAAACGGCTTTATGGTCCGCTCGTAGGACCCATCGCGCCTGAATACGTGGATGGCATGCGCGGGCCAGTACAGCCAGCCGGAGCGGTTATCCATGACGTACACCCGCCCGTCCGGACCGGCGGCAAGGCCCGATACGCCGCTGAGATGATTGGGGCCGGACTGGTCCTTCTCGCAAAAGGCCACCCCGCCCCAGGAGGCCTTCAGGCCCAGCCCCACGCGCACCCTGAACGGCCCGCCCGATGCCGGCCTCCCGTCGTCGTCCAGCCCGTCCCACTCCACCGACTGCGAAAGCGAACCCGCCTTCAGAGGCTCGGGCGGGTTCTTCCCAAGCACCCCGGCCACAAGGTGCCGGACGATTTCCCCCTTCGAGTTCTCAATGTACACCGCCACGTCCGTCTCGCGATCCGCCGCGAACTCGATCCGTACCTTGTCGCCGGCCCGCGTCGCCGTCGGCTTCTTCGCGAAGGCCGGCGGAGGGACCAGCGCGCGGCTCCCCGTTGCGCCGGACCCCGCGCCCTCGCCGGCACCGGCCGGGCCGGCCCGCCCCGCCGCGGAACAGAGGCCGATCGCGAATATCGCGACTGATACCGCCGGTGCCGCGCGCATATCCCGTCTCTCCCTCTCTTCCGGCGCCCGCTCCGGCAGGCGGCCCGCACGCCCGCGGATCCCCGCACATGCGCGAACCGCACCCCTCCGGCGCCCCGCCACCGGGATAAAAGGCAGTCGCACGACGGAGGGTTGGCGGGCGGCCGCATGCCCCCTTCCGGGGGACGCCGCATCCTAAAAGGTCGGCGGCGAACATGCCGAAACGACCACCGCCGGCCCCCGGCCGATGTTGCGCCAGCGGTGGGGCAGCTTCGACGGGTAGTAGTAGGCATCCCCCGCTCTCAGAATCTCCTTCCTCCCGTCAACCGTTATCTCCACCGTCCCCGATATGCAGAATCCGCCCTCTTCGCCTTCGTGCGAATACGGCTCGCTGCCCGTGTCGGCGCCGGGCGCGTAAGTCTCGCGCATGATCTGGATGGCCCGTTTCCCCGGCGCGCCGGGAATCGTCAGAAACCGGAGCCCCCTCCACCTGGCTACGTTGACGAGTTGCGGGGAACGGTACACGAACGAGTCCCCGGCCAGCCGCCCGGACTGATCCCCGGGGACGCGGAGGATCTGCAGATCGCGGCGGGAAGGCAGCCCGCATGGGACGGGGGGGCGATGGCGCTATGGCGATTGCGTGAGGAGAATAGGCATTCCCCAGGGGGGGAA
>JAOACM010000432.1 GCA_026417845.1 Planctomycetota bacterium
ATGTACAATGGGTTGCGACACGTCGTTCCAGAGGCGACACTTACGTGTAACGTATTGTTCTACATGAAGTTGCGACTTTAATTGTGCAACAAAGGCGGGAGGAGGCCTCATGGGATCGGACGAGCGGGCGCCGAAGGAAGCGGACGGGACATCTTCAGTCGAACTTTCCGTCAGCGGTGCGTGCATGCTGCTGCTTATCATGCTGCTGCTTCTGGCCGCCAGCTTCGTCTTGGGCAGGCGGTCAGCGAGGGATTGGCCGCGCGCGGAGGGGACCGGTGTACCGGTCGCCCCGGTTGGCGTCGCGAGCGGGGCAGAAGACCGGCGCGATCCGTTCCCGGGCCTGCTCAGCGTCAAAATCGAAACGAAACCGACCCGGCCGGAGCGATAAGGGCCTATTCCAGAAACTCCCCCGCCGAGCGGCGGAGAGGCTGAGCGTATAACCATCGCGCCGGGGATTTTCGGACAGGCTCAAACTTCCCCCTGCCCGGCGGCGGATCATTTCGGGGCGGGATGTTGCAGCAGCGCCGCCAGCGATTCGCGCACTTTACCGGCGCCGTTCCCGACCTCCCGCGCCGGGACCCTGGCACCTCCGAGCATCACATTCAGGTTGTCATCGGCCCTTTCGTCAGCCGCAAACCCGCCGCCGGCATCCCAGCATGCGAAGGACTCGCCCGGGAATGCCGCAAAAACGACCGGCGGTCCGCCGGTACGCGCGCCGGATATCCGGACTTCGCCGGCCGCTATCGTGGCCAAGGCGCCGGCAAAACACGCGTCGGACCGGCAGGCGGCCATCCACAGGGCCGGCGAGGGATCCAGGTTCGAAAGCGGCAACTCTGCGCCGGTTCTGGAGTCCCATGCGAGAACCGCGCCGTCCGTACCTCGAGCCAGCAGGATATCCCAGCGCGGGGAGAAGGCGCAGAACGAGGCGCCTGCCTTCAGGCCCTTCAGGTCCCTGGCGCCGGATCCGTCGGTCGCGTTCCATATCCTGACCGACGATCCTCCCGCGGCGGCCAGCAACTTCCCGTCCGGCGAAAACGCAAGCGATACGATCGGGCCATCAAAGCCGGAGACGGAAAAAGCGGGCGCCGGCCGCGCCCTCGCCGGCAGGTCGGCCAGGCTCCACGCGCCGACCGCGCGACCTCCCCCGCCGGCGGCCAGCAGCTTCCCGTCCGGCGAAAAAGCCAGCGCCTCGAGGAATCCGTCTGTTCCTTCCAGGGTCCCCAGCTCGCCGCCCGCCGGGACCGTCCAGAGTCGTATGCCTCCATACCAGCCGGCATCGGCCAGCTTCCGGCCGTCGCGGGAGAAGGCCACGCAGCGGACAGGCCCGGGCGCCGGTCTGGTCGCCAGCAGCATGCTGCCATCGGCGACCAGCCATATTCTGACCGTCCCGTCCTCGCCGCCGGCCGCCAGCATCGTCCCGTCGGGCGAAAAGGCGACAGACCATGTCCGTCCATGAGATCCCTTCAGCGTCCTTGCGGGCGCCGCCCGGATGGTATCCAGCAGGCGGATCGTGCCGTCTCCCAAGCCAACCGCCAGCAGCCTTCCGTCGGGGGAGAACGCGAGCGAATCGGCCCGGACGAGCCGGTCGAGCCGCGGCCGGATCGTCAGATATCCTTTCGGAATTCCCTGCTCTTTGCCTCCCGTCGCGGCAACGGGTTTTTCCGGCCGCCCACCTCCATCAGGCAGTGAGGCTGCCATTTTCGGAGTGGCGGCGGGCGGCAGCCCGTTCCCGCCAGAGTACCACGCGGGCGCGGCCAGATAAGTCGCGACCGCGATGGCAGCGATTGCCGCGGCAATTCCTAAGACTGCGACGGGCAGGCGACGGCCGGCGGGCAGCTTCCCACGCTCGGGAACCACTCCGGCGGCGTCTCCTGGGGAGCCGACCGCCGCGGTTCCGGCGGCAGCCCTTCCGGTGGCCGCCGATCGCGCGCGGACCGCTGAATCCGACGCCGTCTTTGCCGGCGGGGGCGTCCGGGAATCCTGGAGCCGCGCCGGGCGTAGGGGCGGCGGCGTCCGAGGCACCGGGCAGACTCCTCCGCCGGGAGGAGACGGCAAATCTGGAGCGGCCGCACCGGCACCGGGCAACGGAACTCCGTACTTTGTCGAAGACGGTCTCGGAATGGCAGCCGGAGGCGGAAATATATCGGTATCAGCCGGCCGCTTCCCTCCCGGATCTCCAGCCCCCGGCCGCAGGATGCCCGATCCGGTCGAGGTGGCCGGCTTCGCCGCCGGTTTCGCTTCCACCCTGGACGATATCCCCCCAGTCCGTCCGGCCGTACCGGCCACCACGTCCGACCTGGCGACAATGACTGTCGGAGGCGTGCTGGAGTCCCCCTTCCCGGTGCCTGGGACCGGCCAGGCTATCGCGGGAAATTTTCCGGCCCCGGCCGCGGGAGGCTCCGGCGGCGGCGCGGCTTCCGCCGCCTCTTCCTCTTCTCTAACCTCAATCTTCCGGAATTTACCGGTCGAGCCGCCGACGAGCCTTGCCAGTGAGGAAGCGAGGGCGGTGGCCATTTCCTCGGGTGTCTGGTAGCGCTCATTGCGATTTTTCGCCATGGCCTTGCGTATGACCATGGCCGTCCTGTCGGATATCGCCGGGAAGGCGCGCTTCGGATCCGGCACCGGTTCGGTTATATGTTTGGCCATTATCGCGGCGGCGGTCGTACCGGAATAGGGAGGAGCGCCGGTCATCGCGTGGTACAGCGTGGCGCCGAGCGAGTATATGTCGGCCCGGATATCTATATCGGCATCGCCGCGGGCCTGCTCGGGGGCCACGTAATGCGGCGTGCCGAGGGCGGCACCCGATTGGGTGAGCCGCGTATCCTCGTCGTGCTGGAACTTGGCCAGTCCGAGATCGGCCAGTTTCGCGGTCCCGCAGACCGCGCCAAGCTCCCCCTTCCTGTTGCTGGCGACGTAAAGGATATTGTCGGGCTTTACATCCCTGTGGATCAGCCCGTTGTCGTGGGCCTCCTGCAGCGCCTTGGCCATCTGGATCCCTATGCCTATCGTCTCGGCCTCGGGTATCCGGCCCTCCCGCCGCAGACGCGCCCCGAGCGATTCGCCGGGCACGAACTCCATCGCGATGTAATGACACCCTGACGCCTCGCCCACGTCGTAGCAATGCACTATGTTCGTATGGTTGAGCCGGGCCGCTATCTTCGCCTCGCGCCGGAACCGGGCGAGGTAATTCAGGTCCGAGGTAAGGCGGGGGGAGAGCAGTTTGAGTGCGACTATCCGGTCGAGCGCGATGTGGCGCGCCTTTACCACGGCGCCCATTCCGCCTTCGCCGAGTTTTTCGATTATCTCGTAACCGCCGATGACCCGCGTCTTCTCGCCATTGGCAAGCGCCTTCCTGAGGATCGCCACCTGCTCAGCACTTATCAGCTTGCGCTCGATCATCACGTCGAGCAGACTCTTCGGCGACCCCGCCGCCGAGAACGCCTCGGCGACGGCCATGCATTCCTGTATCTGTTCCGGCGTGGCAATCTCCAATTGTCGCGCAAGTTCGGCCGTTCTTTTCGAATCTTCCGGCATCCGGACGTTTTCCCCCGATAAGCCCCTCGGACCGGTAACGGCATCCGCGAGACGCCGTCCCCCGGTTGCCGGGGGGACCGAGCGCAGGTCTCCCGGTCTCGTTTCCGGCGCTTCCATATCACGGCAAAATGCCGCCATACGGCAGGCATATAGCCTTGATTGTATTATATTGCAGAATCGCGCCTGTTCAGCAAAAAAATGGTAAATGTGAGCCGGTGCATTTACGGCTATGGGCCCGGGGTGCATGGCCGTAAATGCGTGGATTTTCGGGTCAGGAGGCGAGGGCCAGGCGGTTGCGACCGAGGGCCTTCCGTTTGGCGCTTGAAGGCGACTCCCGGAGCGGGATACTTGAGGCGGCATCGGAACGGAAATCGCGGCGCGCGG
>JAOACM010000433.1 GCA_026417845.1 Planctomycetota bacterium
AGATGTGTATATGAGACAGATCCTGCAACGCCCCGCCGGGACCGGCCCGTCCCGCTGTGTTCGCGCAGCCGCGGGACGGAATCCGGCCGCCATTACATACGGCGGCCCGATGCAAACGCAACCGTTTTATTCAGAAGCGCAGCGCGCGGACCGGCGGCGGACGCATGAGCGCAGGTGCCTATCCAGAAACTTCCCGCCGGGCAGAGGGATTCGCTGAGCGTAAAAGCTGCGCGCCGGAGATTTTCGGATGGCATCTCAATGCAAATCCTCCAGGCGACCCGCGAGGGAGGCATCCGGTGCATATCAGGCCAGCTCCCTTCCGAAACTGGCAGAAAAAGGCGGATCGGGACCTCCTGCACCCCACACATTCCGGATTTCGCAGTTGCGGCCATCCTCCCGGCGCGCGGGCAGTTCAGCCTCGCACCCCGTCTTATCCCAGCATCAGGCACCGCGCGAACCGGCCGGGCGCCGCCTCCCTGAGTTCCGGCATGGCCTGGCGGCATCGGTCATGCGCGAGCGGGCATCGCGGCCCGAACGGGCATCCGGGCGGCGGGTTGGCCGGGCTGGGTGGTTCTCCGCACGCGGCCCCGCCGGAGCGCCTGCGACCGGGCACGGAATCCAGCAGCATACGCGTGTAGGGGTGGAGCGGTTCGCGGAACAGCGCCCCTGTAGGGGAGCGCTCCACAACCCTCCCAAGGTACATCACTATGACCTCATCAGCTATCCGTTCGACCACAGCCAGATCGTGGGAAATGAACAGGTACGCAACGCCAAGCCTTTCCTGAAGGTCCATGAGCAGATTCAGTATGTGGGCCTGGACGGACACATCCAGCGCCGATACCGGTTCGTCGCAAATGATGAACGAAGGCTCAACCGACAGCGCCCTGGCGATACCTATACGCTGCCGCTGGCCGCCAGAGAACTCGTGTGGATACCTGGCGGCGGCTTCCCTTGGAAGGCCGACAAGTTCGAGCAGACGCAGAACCCGCTCCTTCGCCTCTCCGCCCGATGCGATATTGTGGGTTTCGATGCCCTCCCGCAATATGCTGAAAACGGTCATACGGGGATTGAGCGATCCGTAGGGGTCCTGGAAGACGATCTGCATTCGGCGGCGGAAGGGGAACATCCTCCTTTCGTCCACCTTCAGTATATCCGTCCCTTCGAATATGACGGCCCCTGCGGTTGGTTCGATCAGCCGCAATATGCAGCGCGCGGCGGTGGTCTTGCCGCATCCCGACTCGCCGACCAGCGCGACCGTCCGGCCCGCAGGCACGTCGAACGAAAGGTCTTCCAGGGCGCGGACCATCCCGCGCGTGCAACCGAAGGGGCCGCTTCTTATCGTGTAGTGCCTGGTCAACCCGCGCACGGACAGGACCGGCGCCTCCCTGCCTGATGCCCTATTTTCGCTGCTCGCGCCCATATATCTGTCGCAACCTGCACCTATATGCGCCAGCCTTTGGAGCCGACATCCCCGCCGCAGACGATGCCCATGTCGTTTCCAGAAGCTCGCGCCGACCCCGGAAGCCGGCCTGCCGGCTGCCTTAGCCCTGTCCGAAAACCTCCGGCGCAAAGCTTATGCGCTCAGCCAATCCCACTGTCCAGCGGGAAGTTTTGGATAGTCGCTTAACCTGTTGCCACAGCGCCCGTGCGATCCGGTCCGTCGCGGAGTGTCGCTTCAGGCGCCGGTCCCGGCACAAGACGCTGCGTCCTGGCAGCCCTGACCGGTCCAAGCATTCCCTCGGTCTGGGGAAGCATGGCAGCAGGCGACCGCCCGGCCGGGAGCGACCTCCCGCAGCGGCGGCTCCTCCCCGGCGCACACCCGATCCGCCCACGGGCACCGCGGCGCGAACCGGCATCCTGCGGGCATCGCCGCTGCCGACGGCACGCTCCCGGGTATCGCGGCCAGGCGCCGCCTGCCCCTGTCGCCTCCGGCATTCCCGGCGGTCGCGCCGAGCACCGGCCGCGCGCGCAGCAGCCCCTGGGTATACGGGTGCAGTACATTCCCGGATGCAAGATCGGATGCGTGGCACCGCTCGACCACCTTCCCCGCGTACATCACGTAGACCCTAGAGGCCATGTCAGCTACGGCACCAAGATCATGCGTTATCAGCAGAAGTGCCAGTCCGCGCTCGCGGCGCAGCCGGTCCAGCAGGTCGAGTATCTGCGACTGGACCGTCACATCGAGCGCTGTGGTCGGCTCGTCGGCTATCAGGACGGCCGGCGATGTCGCGATGGCGGCTGCTATCAGCGCGCGCTGTTTCATGCCTCCGGAAAGCTCATGCGGATAGGACTCCGCCATCCTCTCGGGATCCGGCATGCCGACGGCCCGCAACGCCTCGACCGCCAGATGCCGCGCTCCGGCGCGTCCGGCCATCCCGTGCGCCAGCAGGGACTCGGCCACCTGCTCGCCTACGGTAAACACCGGATTGAGCGCAGACTGCGGCTCCTGGAAGACCATTGATATCTCGCGGCCGCGCACCCGGCGCATCGCGCCTTCCGGCAGCGAGAGCAGGTCGCGGCCGGCAAGGAGAATCCGCCCCCGGACGTCGGCGGAGCGACCAGCCGGCAGCAGACGGAGTATGGCAAGCGCGGTGGCCGTCTTCCCACAACCGGATTCGCCCACCAGGGCGACGCACTCGCCCCGATCCAGGTCGAGGTCCACGCCATCCACGGCGCGCGCCACCCCGGCCTCGGGCGCAGCGCCGCCGCTCCGGCCGCCGCGGGCGCCGATGGCGAGTCGGAAATAAACCCGGAGGTCCCGGACGGCCAGTAGCGGCTCCGCTCCGGGGCCGACGTCGGCATCCCGGATAGACAAACCCGCGGATTGAGCCTGTTCGCGTTCCATATTGCGGCATTCCGCGCCAGCGACGGGCGCAACCAGGGGACGCGCCCCAGGAAAACCTGACCGTGGGAAAGGTTAACGGAATGCGCTCCTTCGGAAAAGCGGGTTTGCGGCGGAAAAGAAAGCGGCGGCGCGATGGCCGCCGCTTCTCTCGCGTTTGCGCGCCCGTACGGATCTTACTTTTTGCCGCTGTCCGCCAGTTCCATGTTCATCTTCTGGGTCATCTTCGTCTCGCCCATCGTTATGTCGGTGGTGGATTCCATCTTCACCAATCCGCCCAGCGGAACGTCCTGGCATATCCAGACCTTCGCCCTCGTCAGGCTGGTGCCCATGTTGTTGGGCACCTTCATCGCCGTCTCGGTCTCGGTCCAGTGGCACTTGTATTCCTTGCCGCCGACCTTGATCGTCTCGTCGCCTTCCTTAATCGTTTTCCTCTCGGCGCCGGGAGGAACCTGATCGTGGGGCTTGTCCAGCTCGACCTTGACCTCGTTCTTCTGCGGCGGTATCCCGGCCATCTCGGTTTCCACCGCAACGGTCGCAGTTTTCTCGTCTTTCGCCGTAACGGTCTGCTTAACCTTGCCTTTCATCTTCATCCCGCCCATATCGGCCTCCACTGCGTACGCCACGAAATCCCCGACATTAGCCTTCTTGAACGGATTTTCCGCCGCGGCGTCGCCGCTCTCCGCCCGACGCGCGACCCAGCAAACGCACAACGCAAGGGTGACCGCCGTCGCGTTTCTCATGGCCTTCTCCTTTCGCGCAAAGCACAATGGCCCCGATACCTTCCGCCCATGATCGCCATGCACCGGTCCAGCGGTGCTGAAGAGGAAGAGTGGCTTATTGCACCGAATGATCAGGTGCGTCAAGGATATTCCGGGGGGCGAGCCGACCGCGGGTGCATGGCCGTAACTGCGGGGTTCGGAATGTATGGGGCCGGATGCCTCGCCTCCGCCCGCCCGGTCCGAAGGGCGCGGATCGGATATGCGTCCGGACGCACCCCTCCCGGCCCGCCTCCAAGGCTTTGCA
>JAOACM010000434.1 GCA_026417845.1 Planctomycetota bacterium
GGCGGACATGGAAGATACGCGCGTGACGGTCGTTCCGCGCGGGATCGAGTCCGAGGTCGAATCCCGCGGCGCGCACAGGTTCGAATATCGGGTTGATGTAGCGACACAGAAACGGCTTGCGGCCGGTACGAATGATGAGATTGATTCAATGATCGAGCTGACGGAACAGATCGCGACGCTCTTCAGAGGCAATCGGTTGACCGGTTATCCGAAGGCTCTATGCGTGAAGGTCGCGCACGATCCGGTTTACGCACCGGAACATCTGGAGGAATTGCGGCAATTCACGGGCGTCATGACGCTGACTTTTCGCGTGACGGAGGATTGAGCCGTGCCGAGTAACGTTGTGATGCGCAAGGTGACCGTAACGGGGAGCTATGCGAAGCTGTCCGCGTCGAGCCTCGTCGCGAGCGTGGAAATCTCGACGCCGCCCGATAATGCGGGGAACGTTCTGTTTAAATGCGCCGACGGTTCGGATGTGCCATGGGTGCCGGGCGAATACCATTTCTTCAAGAGCGTTGATCTTTCGACTATCGAAGTCAAAGGTACGCCCGGCGACATTGTGACAATAATCGGAGGGACCTGGTAATGGGTTGCCGCGCGAGGACTCCGGTCGAAACCGATCCCGTCGCCGGAGCGGCGCTCCTGAATGCACTTTTCGGCGACGGTTCGGACGGCTCCATCGTCTACGATACCGGCGATTCGCGATGGGAAGACGGAAACGGCGTTCACATAAACGCTTCGCATCCGCTCGTTACCTCCGGAAAGGTTTCCGTGTCCGGAACGACGCTCGTGATTCTCCTGCCGCTCAGGCTTCAGAATCTGACGATCCCGGCCGGTACGACCGTCGAGGTCGGATATCACGACAATGATGAGATGAAGTTTCCTTTGGTTCTTATCCGCGGGACGCTTCAGGTTGGTGGGACATTGCGCGCGGCTTATCGCTGGCTGGTGCCGGGCTCTTACAATTCTGGAGGGAG
The DNA here is from genome assembly GCA_026417845.1 of Planctomycetota bacterium. Lineage (GTDB taxonomy): Bacteria > Planctomycetota > SZUA-567 > H5-PLA8 > CALKMO01 > CALKMO01. The sequence goes on from JAOACM010000434.1 coordinate 978, forward strand.
GAAAACTACTGCAGGCGCTGGCGTTGCCGGTGTAGCCCAAACCTGTTTCACGTGGGTGCCGACGGGAGGAGGTGGCGGGGCGGGAGGCGGGGTTGGAACACATAATGGAGGAGATGGGCGCCAGGCATATTACGCCGGATACTTCCTGTGGCCGCATCAATATTACATTTACGGAACTATCAGTGGTGGCTCGGGAGCAGGAGCAAACGCGACAACTGTAGCCCAGGCGACCTCGATATTCGGGTACTGGAATGTCCCCAGAGTGCCGGGCCGAAGCGGCTGGGCTGCTGGAGGCGGTGCGCTTCTCACGACTGAGACCGGAGCCTACGGCGGGGCCGGCGGAACTCCCGGCCGTGCCGGCGGAATCCTCGATGTCCGCGCGTGGAAGGTTATCGTTTCGTCCGGCGGCGTTATTCACGCGAACGGTGAGAACGGCAGTAACGGCGAAAACGGATCGTCCGTTTCGACAGGCAACAGAGCTGGAGGCGGCGGCGGTGGCGGCGGTGGCGGGGGCGGCATTGTTGCCATCGGGTATGGTCCCGGCGGCCTGACAAATAACGGAACGATAAGCGCCAATGGCGGCCTTGGCGGTACTGGCGGCGCAGGTCGGAAGGACAATCAGCAGCCTGAGCCGAATTCGAACGGCGGGAATGGCGCGGCCGGACAGAACGGTTTTGTTGCCGTCGAAAAGATTCTGTAGGTGGAGGGGAAGCGGATGGCTGATCCTGTAATCGAACGCAGAGCGGCGAACTGGCTGCGCGTGCTCGACCGGGCTGACATATCCGGCCTGGTGCCTGTCTGTATGAAGCGCGATCCGGCGGCACAGCTCGTCCACGTCGGGATACGGTCCAGGGGGCTGGCCGTCGAAGAGGCGGACGTATGCGGCGAGGCGTGGGTCTGCGCCCGCGTGTCGAAGGGGCCGGTGTGGACGGAGCCGCCGACGGCCGGGGAGCGGCGCAAGGCGGAATACGAAGCGCGCGGGGCCACGATCGAGGCGCTGACTGTCGCGCTGTGGGAGCTTGTCGTCGAAAAGCGGCCGGAATCGGCCGAGGCGATCCAGGCGGCGCGCGCGGCTGTGAAGGCGGAAGTTCCGAAGTGAGGGGGCGAAGATGAAAAGCTGGAAGACCACGCTGTGCGGGATCCTGAGCGTGATCGCGTCCGGGATCACGCTGGTCGCGCTCCCGCTCCTCGATGCCGATCCGGCGACCGTTCCGAATTGGGGCGCGTTCGTCGCCGCGCTGACGGCCGGGGTGGGCCTGATCCTGGCCCGCGACAATGACAAGACTTCCGAGAGCGTGGGCGCGAAATGAACGGACTGGCAGCGGCGCTGGGACGTTTTCTCGGTGCGGCGCTGGCCGAATGCGCGCCGGTGCTGGTGGAGATTCTATCGAGTGCGATACGCGAAGCCTTTTCGGACTCCGCTGAAGACGGTGCGCGGCGCGATGCTCTGCGCGCTCGCCTGCTCCAGCGGGTGCGTGCGTACCGTGCTGGTGCCGCCGGGGGAGCCGGTGCGCCTCCGGGAGCCGATCCGGGGGGCCAAAGTGTGGGTGGCGGACAAGGACGGCCGGGAGATTCCGGCGACGGTGGACCTGCCTGAAGGCTGGTATTGCCTGCCCGATCCGGGGCCGGCGGAAGCGGGAGGTTGGAACCCGGCAACTGAAGATCGCAAGAGATGAGGGCGCCGGAGCCAGGAAACGCTCCGGGGAAGGCGAGAGAGGAGCGGAGATCAGTCCCTGTGCTGAAAGCCGATACGACCTTTCGGCTCTTCGGGCGGCGATTCCATCAGTTCGCGAATCGCGTCGAAGACTACTCCGAATTTCTTATCGTGTTCGACCATCTTTCGCTCCAGCATGTCGAGCTTTCGGGCGAGATGGCTTACCGCCCCTATCATGCGCCGCATGAGAACGAACGCCTTCACGATCTGAATGCTCATGGCTACCGCCGACGGCGAATTCAGGACCGTCGCCAGCATGATCGCGCCATGTTCGGTGAAGGCGTAGGGAAGATAGCGTCTGCCGCCGCGGCCCTTTGAGATCGCAATCTGCGATCTCAAACGCCTGAACTCGTTGGGGGTAAGCTGAAACATGAACTCCGGTGGGAACCGGTCGGGATTGCGGCGCACTTGCTCGTTCAGACGCCTGACTTCAACGCCGTACAACCCGGCCAGGTCTTTATCCAGCATTACCTTCTGCCCGCGTATGGTGAGGATATGCCGGGATATTTGTTCAACCGGAACGATTTCGTGTTTTCCGCCAGGCATGGCCCATCCCTTTCGTATGAGCCGATTGTAATCGCCCAGGATCTTCAGGCAAGGAGCGCACATGGTTTCTTCTAACGCTATCCGCGCCGGTGCCGCCTATATCGAGCTGTCCGTTTCGGACAGCCGTTTCGTCAAGGGGCTTCGCGCAGCGTCCGCAAAGCTGAATGAATTCGGTTCCGGGCTGACTGCGCTTGGAACCGGCATGACGGCCATCGGCGGGGCGGTTACGGCCCCGCTTATGGCCGCCGCGACGGCCTTCGCCACGGCGGGGGATACTCTGGCGAAGGCTTCCGACCGTACTGGCTTGTCTGTGGAAGCTCTATCAGAACTTTCCTTTGCGTCGCAGCTTGCCGGTACGAATTTCGAAGAACTCGAAACCGGTCTCAAGAATATGCAGCGGACGCTTGGCGCGGCGTTCGCGGGAACAGGCACGGTAGCAGAAAAACTGACTGTTCTGGGGCTGTCCGTCGAAAAGTTATCCGGGTTGTCGCCGGAGGCGCAGTTTGAAGCTATCGCCAAGGCGATTTCACGTGTAGCTGATCCGACAGTCAGGGCAGCTGCCGCCGTGGATATCTTCGGCCGGAACGGAACGAAGCTGATCCCACTAATGCAGAACCTGCAGGCCTTGCGTGGCGAGGCGCGCAGCTTGGGTC
>JAOACM010000043.1 GCA_026417845.1 Planctomycetota bacterium
TTCTGCCGGGGCGGTATGTGCAGGATCCGCCTGCGCAGCGTCGTCGCGGACAGCTCGCCTACCCTCAAAAGCTGCTGCTTGCCCTCGACCGGTATCCCCAGCGCCGCTATCTCTTCCTCGAGGAACGGCATGTTCTCCTCGACCACGTACAGTTTCTTCACCTGGCTGGCGAAGTTCCGGACGAACTGTTTCGGGAAGGGCCAGGTCATGGCGATCTTGCATACGGAAAAATCAGGCAGCGCCTCCCGGACATTCTGGTAGCTGATGCCGGATGTCACGACGCCGACTTCGAGCGACCGCATCTCGTGCGCGTTGTGCTCGAATGTGTTCGCCAGCGCTTCGAGCCTCGTCAGCCTCTTCTCCAGATCGAAGTGGCGCTGCACGGCGTTGCTCGGGACCATTGAAAACTTCCGCGCCTGCTTGACGTACGGTTTTCTGGGCGGCTCGATCCGCATGCCGGGCCTGACGACCGACTTGGAATGGCATATGCGCGTCGTGAGCCTGACGAAGACCGGGATGTCGTACTGCTCCGATATGTCGAAGGCGATCTTCACGAACTCCAGGCACTCCTGCGAGTCGGTCGGTTCGAGCATCGGGATCTCGGCGGCCTTGGCGTAGTATCTGTTGTCCTGCTCGTTCTGGGACGAATGCAGGCCCGGCTCGTCCGCCGTCACTATTACCAGGCCGCCGTTGACGCCCGTGTATGCCGTGGAGAAGAGCGGATCGGCCGCGACGTTGACGCCGACCTGCTTCATCGAGGAGATGGCGCGGACGCCGGCCATCGAGGCGCCGACCGCGACCTCGAGCGCCACCTTCTCATTGACGGACCACTCGCAGTCCACCTCCGGGTAGCCGGCCAGCGCCTCGAGTATCTCCGTCGCAGGCGTCCCGGGGTAAGATGTGGCGACCTTCACGCCGGCCTCCCATGCCCCCCGCGCCACGGCCTCGTTGCCGCTCAGGAAAAGCCGCCCTTTCGATTTTTCGGGCATTCTCATGCCTCCGTCCTCTGCGCCGCATTTCTCAGGGATCGCCTCCCCTCTCCGGCGCCGCGGACGGCCGCCGGCGGGCGGGTTCCCGGTCACAACCCTCCGGCGGTCAGGACCGCCAGGGCTATGGAATTCAGGCGCGTGGCGGCCGAATCGGCCCGCGAAAGGAAGGCCACCGGCGCGCGCGTCCCCATAACGATGCCGCCGAATTCGCATTCCGAAAAGTACATTATCGCCTTAGCCATCAGGTTGCCGCTGTGGATGTCCGGGACGAGCAGTATTTCCGCCCGGCCCGCCACCGGATGTTCGATCCCTTTTTTGCGCGCATCTTCTTCGCTTACGGCGTTGTCGAGCGCCAGCGGTCCGCCGACGTCGCACTCGCCGAACTCCCCCCGCGCTGCCATCCCCGCCAGCGCGGCAGCGTCCATCGTCGCCGGCATTTTCGGGTTGGGCTTTTCGACGGCGGCCATGACGGCCACCTTCGGGCGGGGCGATCCGAGCGCGCGGGCGAGGGGGAGGGCGTTCCGGAGTATCTCCGCCTTCTCCTCCAGCGACGGGGCGATGTTGACGCCTCCATCGGTCACTATGAACGTCCGTTTGAGTCTGGCCGATGTCAGCACCGCGGCGTGCGATATCAGCCGGCCGGACCGCAGCCCCCGATCCCGGTCCAGGACGGCCCGCATGAACGCGTCCGTCGGGACGCTGCCCTTCATGCATATGTCCGCCTCCCCGTCCCGCACAAGCCGCACCGCCTCGACGGCAGCAGCCTCGACCCCATCCGCCGCTACTATCCGGAAGCCGTCCAGGGATGCGCCGGACGGTCCCGCGATCCGTTGCGCCGATTCCTGCCCCCCGGCCTCGACGAGGACCAGCTCGGCCAGCCCCATGTTGCGCGCCGCGACGAGCGCCTCTATCGCCGCCTCATCCGTCCCGGCTACGGCGATCCGCTTCCTGCCGCAACCGGCCGCCGCCCGCCGTATCGCCTCAAATAACATCAGTCCCATCGCATCCGCAGCCTCCCGATCTCCCCGGCGCGATCGGCCCGCCGGCTCAAAGCCTGTCCGAAACCCTCGTGCGTGAAGCCGGGACTCGAAGGTTTGCCTTTCCCTCCCGACCAGAAGTTTCCGGGCAGGTCCGTAGTCATTGTTTACCGCTCTCAGGCGGCGGTTGCTGCCGGTGGTGCGCGAGGCCCGGGCCGGCGCGGCCCGGGCGCCCGGCATCACCCGGCCTCGAATTCTCCCGTCGGGTATATCCTCGCCTTTTCCCGCCCGGTCAGGACCCGTTCCACGCCTTCGTAGAGAGCCGCCATCTCGTCCTCGCCGGGATACACCCTGACCGGTCCCAGGAAGGAGACGCGCGATATTATCGCGTCGGTTATCCGCCCGGAAGCTGCCGCGCCCCCGGTAAGCAGAACGGCGTCCACCCTGCCTTTCAGGACCGCCGCCATCGCGGCTATATGTTTTGCCGTCTGGCAGGCCATCGCGTCGAGCACCAGCGCTGCCTTATCGTCCCCGGCCGCTGCGCGCCGCCCGGCCTCCCGCAGGTCCGAAGTCCCCAGGTGGCCCGCCACGCCGGCGCTCCGCGTCAGATAACCGATGGCATCCGCGGCGTCTCTGAAGCGCCCGGAAAAACACAACCTTACGAGCGAATCGGTCCGCAGCCCTCCGGACCGCTCGGCAGAGAAGGGGCCCTCTCCGTTGGCGTCTACGGCATCAATCATCCTGCCGCCGCTGTGCGCGGCGATCGAGCAGCCGCCGCCCATGTGGGCGACTATCAGGTTCAGCTCCCTGTAAGGGCGTCCGATCTCCGCCGCGTATTTCATCGCCACGCGCCTGATGTTCAGCGCATGCAGCAACGACACGCGGGGGCACTCCGCCAGCCCGGACACTCTCGCCACCGGCTCGAACTCGTCCACCGACACCGGATCCACCACGAACGCTGGCACTCCATGATGCCGGCCTATCCCATCGGCGATAAGCGCTGCCAGCCGCGAGACGTGCATGACATACCGGTCAGAGCGGCAGTCCTCCAGCATGGCGGCGTTCACCCTGTAGGTTCCGGCTGGAACAGGCGCCAGCGGCGCGCCGCGGGCTGCTATTGCCGAAAGCTTTTCCGGCCGGATGCCCGCTTCTTCCAGGAAGGCCGCCACATGTCCGGTCCGTCCGGGCAGTTCTTCGATCACACTGCAGGACCTGTGCGCCCGGTCTCCCGGTCGCGCCTCAGCCCCGGCGGAAACGGCCGCGCTCTTTACCGGCTTCCCGTCCTCATAAAGGGCGATCTTCGTGCTCGTTGAACCTGGATTTATCACGAGGACCCGGATTTGCATCTGCTGTCTCCACCGCCGCAAAAGATCCCGCCCGGGAACCTCCGGATGGGAAGGGAGGCGACGAGGCGACCTCGATCCCCAAGTTCCGCGTCCGAGGTTCCAGGTTCAGAAACAATTCCCGCGGGAGGTGTTTCCCGCCAGGCTCCCCCTATAGAACCGGCGGTCCGCCCTTCGCCGGGCGCCAGGACCGGGCGATCCTACGGCGTCCACCGCTCCCGTTCCGAAAGACTACTCCGCACGGGCCGGCATGGCAACGGCACGGGACCGCCGGATTTCCTTCCGTCCAGGGGGCTGTTTCGTTTGCGGTGCACCCGTGCGATTCGTTATGCTGGTACAGTCCTTCGCGCCCTGCCGGATGGAATACAGGGAGGCTGAAACGCGGTACGGGAGAGACAATTATGGATGCGGGAGAAATCGCCGGGATGCTCGAGGAGCTGGCGGACCTGTCCGACCTTTCCGGCGAGACGCCTTTCAAGGGGCGGGCCTACAGGAAGGCCGCGGCCGCCGTGCGGTCGCTGGGGCCGGGGCTCGATGAGGCGATAGAGTCGGGAAAGCTGCGCGAAGTGGACGGCATAGGCGAGGCGATATTCGAGAAGATATGTGCGCTGAGAAGCAGAGGAACTCATCCAACCCTGGAGAGGCTGCGCGCTTCAGTCCCCGGAGGGCTGAGGGAGATATACAGGAGGTCGGGGCTGAGCGCGCGGAAGGTGATGGCGCTGAGGGATCTCGGGGTCGGATGCCCGGAGGACCTGGCGAAGGCGATGGCGGATGGCGGAGTATCCGGGCTGAAGGGGTTCGACCGGAAGACCATCGAAAGGCTGAAGGCGATCTTTTGCCGCGGCGGCGCCGGTCCCGGAGGCGCGGCGGGCTGATGTCGGGACGGACGCGGAAGAACGGAGCTGCCTGACCTGCCATGGATATCCTGCAGATCAACAGCGCGCGCAAATTCGTCGGCGAGGCCGGGCATACGCTCGACTTGGCGCGCGCCCTGGCCGCGCGCGGTCACCGGGTGACGCTCTGCCTGCGGGAAGGATACGAAACGATAGCTCGCGCCAGGGAGGCCGGCCTCGATCCCGTCGGGCTGCGGATGAACAGCCGCTGGTGGCCGCCGGACGACTGGGCCGACATCCGCCTGCTCAGGTCCCTGATCCGCGACCGCGATATCCGGATAATCCACGCGCACAGGGGCAAGGATCACTGGCTGGCGGTCCTGGCGGCGCGGGCCTTCAGCGGCGTGATCAGGGTCGTGCGCACCCGGCACGTCGTCATGCCGCCGACTGTGAACTTCGCCAACAGGTGGCTGGCGCGGAAGACCGAACGGATGATATGCGTCAGCAGGGCCGTTCTCCTGCGGTGCGAGGAGTGCGGGATGTATGCCCGGGAGAAACTGCGCCTGATACCCGGCGGCGTGGATATCGCGCGCTTCCGCCCCCGGGGGCAGCGGGAGGCGGTCAGGAGGAAGCTGGGCCTTCCGCCCGACGCTCCCGTGGCAGCGCATGTGGCCCGTTTCGCGGTCGTCAAGGACCACCGGACGCTGCTGGCGGCCTGGCGCGAAACGGTAGCGGCGCTGCCCGCGGCGAAGCTGCTGCTGGTCGGCGACGGAAGGATGCGGGCGGAGATTGAACGTCAGGCTTCGGACGCGGGTCTGGCGGATACGGTGGTGTTCCTCGGCGCCCGGCGCGACGTGCCGGAAATACTGGAGGCCGCCGATGTCGGAGTGCTCAGCTCTTCAGGATCCGAGGGCTTTTCCAGGGCCGTAGCCGAGTACATGGCCATGGGGCTGCCCGTGGCGGCGACCGGCGTCGGGGCGGTGCCGGACCTTGTGGAGGACGGCCGCGAAGGACTGATAGTTCCGCCGCGCGATCCGGCCGCCCTAGCGGCCGCGTTGCGGAGGCTTCTCTCGGATACCGCGACGGCCAGGCGGATGGGGGAAGCGGCGATGCGACGGGCGAGGGCCGAATTCGACTGGGAGAAAGTAGCCGGGCGCGTGGAGGATCTGTACCGCGAAGTACTCGACGGGGAGGCCTCCGCATGAAGGAGGATCGCTGGGGCGCGGGCGGCAACCCGGAGCTGAGGCGCCTCCGGATATTGCAGCGCGGACAATACAGGGTAGAGGCGTTGCCCGGCTACGAGGAGATCGAGATCGAATCCCTGCCGTGGGACGACCTGGAACGTCTCCGTGCGATCGGGGAGGTTATAAAGGCGACGCGAAGCCGGAAGGTCCTGCGCGCGTGTCTCATGGCCGGGGACCGCTCCATAAGGGACCTGTACATCAAGCGCTACAATTTCAAGGCGTCACTGACGCCGTACCTTAAGATTTTTTCCAGATCCAGGGCCAGAAACGAGTGGGACATGATGTGGGCGCTCCGCGCGCGCGGATTCCTGACCCCCAGGCCGGCGATCCTGATCGAACGGAACACCCTGCCGCCGGGAGAGAGCATTATCGCGACCGAGGCGATCAGGGACGCGCACCCGGCCGACGCGCTGGTGGCCCGCGCGTCCGGGAGGCGGAGGCACGAACTGCTGGCCGGCCTGGGCAGGTTCCTCGCCGTCTTCCACGGGCAGGGGTTCTATCACGACGATATGAGGGCCTCGCACCTGTGGATACGCGGCTCAGGCGGGGACATGGCTGTCTACGTCCTGGATCTGTTGAACGCGCGGCTGCGACCGCGCCTTTCCGGTGCGGCCCGCGCGCGGAACCTGTACCAGTTTCTTCACAGTCTGAACAGGATCGGGCTGTCCGACGCCGACCGGCTGAGCTTCCTGCGCGGCTATGGCGGCGATGCCGGCTCGGCACGAAGGTGGATGCGCCGGATCGCCATGATCGGATTGCTGAAACGACGGTTCCCCTGAAAGTGGCGCTGCACGCAAACCGGAGCGCGAACGGGGAAAGATACCCGGCCCGCCTCAGAAGGGCAGGGGGGGGACAGGGGGACGGAGGCGGTTGCGATGTTGGTCCGCGGGCACCGTTATCAGAGGGAACGCGACAGACAGTTGCGAACGGGGCGGCTCGAGCTTACCTCTTGCGCTCTCTGATGGCGCCTGGTGTAAAAATCGCAAAAACGCTGTCTGGCTGGGAACGTGTCCCTCTGAAGAGCTGGGACAAGCCCCCTCGCTGCCAGCGCAAACTTCCCTGCCGTCGGGGGACAACGCAACCGACTCAGGGGGACGATTACGGAGTTTCTCCGGACGCGCCGATCGTGTATGCTGTCTGAGCGCATGTGGTGCCGTTTGAGTGGGCGGAGGGCGGAACGGGCTGCAGGGGGTAAACCGGTCAGGGAGTCCGCCGGTCGGTCGCTGCAGCCGGGCGGTTGCGGCAGCCTGACGGTTGCTGCAGCCGGGCGATTGCGGCAGCCGGGCGGCCTCGGCAGCCGGGCGGTTGCGGCAACCGGGCGCCCGCGGCAACCGGGCGCCCGCGGCAAGGGCCTTTCCAGAAACTTCCCGCCGGGCGGCGGGGAGCGCTGAGCGTATAAGCCCGCGCCGGGGGGGTTCGGGCAGGCTCTGAGGCGACAGGAGGGGCAGGCCATCATCTCCCAGAGACCGGATGGTCCCGCATCCGGTTTCTGCATATGCGATCCTCGCCCGAACGCGCGTTTCTCCGGGGCGGGGCCGCTTCTGGCCGGGGGACTGGAGGGACGGGGCGGGTGCGGAAACTTACTGTGCTGATCCCGACTTTCAATGAGGAGGCCAACCTGCCGGACTGCCTGGCCTCGCTCCGGGGACTCGGCGACGAAGTCCTGGTGGTGGACTCGTTCTCGACCGACCGCACCGTCCAGATCGCGAGGGAGGCCGGCGCCAGGGTCATACAGCACGAGTACATCAATTCGGCAGCCCAGAAGAACTGGGCAATACCCCAGGCGTCCAGCGAGTGGGTGCTTATAGTGGACGCTGACGAGCGGATGACGCCCGGGCTCGCCGCTGAGATACGCGGGGTCCTGTCCTCTCCCGATCCTCCGCCGTTCGCCGGCTACTTCATCCGGCGCAGGACGATGTTTCTGGGACGCGAGATACGGCACGGGGGGTGGGAAAGCAACGACGTCCTGCGCCTCTTCCTGAGGGATTACGGGCGGTACGAGGAGCGGGAGGTTCACGCGGACGTGCGCGTCGGCGGACGCCCCGTCGGCAGACTCAAGGAACCGCTGTTGCATATTACCTGCGTTGATCTGAACCGGTATTTCCAGAAGTTCAACAGGTATACGACGCAGGCGGCGGAACGGTGGTGGCGGGAGGGACGCCGGGCCGGGTGGTGGAATTTCGTTTTCCATCCCATGTGGCATTTCTTCCGGATGTATATCATCAGGCTGGGCTTTCTCGACGGGATGCCCGGTTTCCTGCTGGCCTCGTTTTCCGCCTTCACGCGCTTCGTCAGGTACGCCAAGCTGTGGGCGCTGGTCCGATCCGGACGCCCGCGGCCCGTCGAGTACGATGTAGGGACGACGAATGCGCGACAGATAGATGGGGAGGCGAGCGCCGCCGGAGGGAGCGCGGACAGGACAGCGGCAGGAACCGGGACGGAGGCATGTCCGCTGCCTGTCTCTGAGGCGGAGGGGAAGGCGTCTTGTCCGGGCGCGCCGGGGAAGGCATCGCCGGGGACCGGAGCGTAATTGTTCGCCGTCCCCGTGTCGGGGCACAGCGGGCGGAGCGTATCAATATGCGGCCGCGCCTTGCCGTTTCGTGCCGGCGCGCCACCGCAACGGCAGTTCCTGCCCGGGCACGGCAAACAATTGCGCCGGGGCCGCAGGGGCCCGGGACCGTCGGCGGGGCATGAGAGGACCGGGAGCATGAAAAACGTCCTGAGGGCGCTTCGATACCTCCTTGCCTACAAGGGGCGCCTGGCCCTGTTCGTATTCGCATCTCTCGGCCTCGCGGCCAGCAGCAGCGTGCCGCTCTACCTGATAAACAACGCCATAAAACACATCCTGATTTCCGGGGGAGGCGGAGGGGGACGCGAACGCGAGCTGTGGATAATGTGCGGGGTGCTGTTCGGCTGCTGGGCGATCAAGGGGTATTTCGACTTCCGCGCTTCCTATACACAGAAATGGATGGCTCACCGCGTCCGTCTGGATGTGCTGAATCGCGTCATGTCCCACCTGATAAGGCTCTCTCTGTCGTTCTTCGACAGGCAGAAGACCGGGCAGATGGTGGCGACTCTGATAGCCGACATGGAATCCCTGCGCGACAGCGTGAGGCTCGCCTGCGAACTGATCCGCGAGCCGCTCCGCATAGCCGGCTTCGTCGCCGGCGTATTCGTCATAAACCCGTGGCTGGCGCTGATAGGCTTCGTCGGTTTCCCGCTGGCCGTCGGCCCCATCCTTGTGCTCGGCCGCAGGATACTGAAGGCGTCGCGGAGGTTCCGGCGCAAGCGGGGGGATCTCGCCGACCTGATGATCCAGATATTTGGAGGCATGCGCATCATAAAGGCGTACGGGGGCGAGGAAGCCGAGGCGAAGGGATTCCTGAAGGTGTCGAACAAGATGTTCAGGCTGGCGATAAAAAAGGCCAGGGCGCGCGCGCTGGCCGTGCCGCTGGTGGAGTGCCTGAACGGGCTGGGAGCCGTGGCGGCGATCCTGGTCGGCGGGACGCTGGTCATACGCGGAGTTCTGGAAGCGAACGAGCTGTTCACGTTCCTGCTCGCTCTGGTAGGACTGCACGCGCCGGTCAAGGGATGCGTTAACTCATACAATGAGCTGCAGGAGTTCGTGCCTGGGGCCGAGCGGGCGTTCAAACTGATGGACGAGCGCCCCGATGTTACGGATGCTCCGGATGCGGAAGACCTGCCGCCGTTCAGGGACAGGATCGTTCTGGAGAACGTGACGTTCGACTACGGGCGCGGTCCGGTGCTGAGGAACGTGAATCTTGAGATACGGGCGGGCGAAACGATAGGCATAGTCGGCCGGAGCGGGTCTGGCAAGACTACGCTCTGCAACCTGCTGCTGCGGTTCTACGATCCGGTCGGGGGCCGGGTGATGGTGGACGGCCGCGATCTGCGGAAAGTGCGGTTGGCTTCGCTTTACAGGCAGGTTGCGCTCGTCGCTCAGGAGACCTTCCTGTTCAACACTACGGTGATGGAGAACATAAGGTTCGGCAGGCCGGAAGCGGGCGATGAGGAGGCCATCGAGGCCGCGAAAGCGGCCGGCATACATGACGAGATCGTCGCTTTCCCCGAGGGCTACGGGACGCTGGTGGGCGAGCGCGGGATGCAGCTCAGCGGCGGGCAGCGCCAGCGCATCGCCGTGGCCAGGGCTATACTGCGGAACGCGCCGATCCTGATACTGGACGAGGCCACCAGCGCCTTGGATTCGGAGTCGGAGCGGCTTGTGCAGGCGGCGATAGATCGCATGATTGCAGGCCGGACGACGATCGTCGTAGCGCACAGGCTCTCGACCCTGCGCAATTGCGACCGCATAGTCGTGCTCGACGACGGGAAGGTGGAGGCCGTCGGGCCCCACGAAGTGCTCTTGGAGAGTTCGCCGACTTATCGTAAGCTCTGGGAGAATCAGCAGTCGGGCGGAGGAGAATGGGAGAGGGCGGCGGGGAGCGCGCCGGCCGCGATGGGTGCGTCCGTCCCGCATCCCTTCAAGGGCGGCGTTGCGCCGGCAGGATGACGGAGGCCGCCAGCCGGGACCGGAGCCTGTCCGGAAACCTCCGGCGCGCGGCTTATACGCTCAGCGTTCACCGCCGCCCGTCAGGAAATTTCTGGGCAGGCCCTTATATCCCGTCCAGAAATTTCCCGTCGCGAAGTCGAGAGCACAGTGCCGTAAGCAGCGCGACGCCGGGCTTCTCTCAGGGCCGGGGAACGGTCCCGGATCTCCGCGCGCCTGATCGGGAGATATTCCCCGGCGTTGCGCTTGCGGCGACGGCGGCCCGGAGGACACTGGGGCGCGCGGAGATACGGTCCGGCGCGATTGCCTGATAGGTCTGGAGGGCGGATGGGGAATAGCGGGTCGTCGCGCGGGGCGGCCGACCAGCCTTTGCGCGCGATACATCTGGTGGCGATAACGGGCCGCGGGGGTCGCGGAGCCACGGCCCTCCGCATGGTCCGCAAGCTGAACGAGCGCGGCCACCGCGTCGTGCTCTGCTGCCGCTCCGGCGGAGTCCCGGAGGAGGCCGGCAGAAAGCTCGGCATCCGCGTGGAGACCGGCTACAACTTCGCCCGCGGGTTCCATCCCACGCGGACTTATGCCGACGTCCTGCGGCTCAGGAAGCTGATCGAGGAGGAGAAGCCCCATCTCCTCCACGCCCATACGCCGGAAGATTCCTGGGTGGCCGTCCTGGCCGCCAGACCAATGCGGCCGCACCTCAAGCTGATCCGCAGCCGCGGGATAGTGGTCCCCGTCCGCGACCATGGACCTAACCGCTGGCTGCACAACCAGATGACCGACCGGCTGGTGGTGCCCTGCCGCCGCATCCGCGAGATCGTAGGTCTGTCGCCGGGTCTGGACCTCGAGAAGGTCGTCGTGGTCTACGACGGCGTGGATGCGGAGCGGTTCCGGCCCGACCGGGCCGGGCGCGGGGCGGCGTTCCGCAGGGAAATCGGGGTGCCGGACGAGGCGCCGCTGATCGGAATGATAGCCCGTGTTGAGCCGATCAAGGGGCACGTTTTCTTCCTCGAGGCCGCCGCGAAGGTGCTGAAAGTCAGGCCCGATGCCCGCTTCGCGATATGCTGTGACGAGCGGACGCCGGGCGCGGTACAGGCGCTTGTTTCGTGCGCCATCGGGCTCGGATTGTCCACGGAGACGGTCAGGTTCACCGGCTTTATCGAAGATGTCGAAAAGGCATACTCGGCGCTGGACGTGTATGTCCTCCCATCTCTGGGCTCCGAGGGGTCCAGCCGCGGGACGCTCGAGGCGATGGCATCCGCCCTGCCGATAGTCGCCACGAACGTCGGCAGCATTCCGGAACTGCTGGACTGCGGCAGGACCGGCCGGCTCGTACCGCCTCGCAACTCCGACGCTCTGGCGGCCGCCATACTGGATATCCTCCGCTCGCCGGAAGCGGCCGCGGATATGGGGCGAGCCGCGCGCGAGCGCGTGCTCGCCGGATTCACCGAGGATCACATGGCGGATAGGATCGAACGCGTGTACCGCGAAGTCGTTGCCGGTGACAGAAGATAATCGCCGCGCGGCCGGAATCGCGCGGGCATATGGCGATCCCTCCGCGATCTCCGTCCGACTGGCGGAAGCGCCGTCCGTTCGGCGGACGGGCAATTATCCGGGGCCGTTACTGTTCGCGGGGTCGCCGTTGTCTCCCAGGCCTGCTCAGCCGCCTGCCTCTCTGAATAAATGGCGGCGGGTGCCGTGGAAGACGGGCGGTATATCCGGGACGGGATGGGTCGGGTCTTCGACGGTATGACGATCCTTCAGGTTGTGTCCACGCCGCGCAATTCCGGGCCGGGGGCGGCGGCGCTGATCGAATGCCGCGCCATAAGGGATCGCGGAGGCGAAGTCCTGCTGCTGGCCGAACCTGGAGGGTCGCTGGAACGCGAATGCCGGCGCCATCAGATTCCGTTCCTGCCTCTCCCTGAACCCGGCGGCGCACCGTTCGCGGGCATATCGAGGATTGCCGGCGCGCTGGCCTCCGTCGTGGCCGATTATCAGCCCAGGGTGATACATGCGCACCGCACGCGCGAACAGATCGCGGCCACGATCCTTCTGCGGGGCGGGCGCCGCGGAACCGCCCTGGTCCGCGGTATGCACCGGCCGCCGTTCTCCCGGTCGGGTCTCTTGTCGCGGCTGGCCATGAGCGGTCTCGACGGTCTTGTCCTGCCGTGCACCGATTTTCTGGCATCTTTCAAAAATCGGACTTCCAGTTTCCCGGCTGCCGTCGCGGTTCTCCAGGGGGGAGTTGACGTGGCGGAGTACCGGCCGGACAGGCGATCGGAGGAAGTCCGGCGGCAGCTGACGGCCTCCGGCCAGGACGTTCCGCTGGTGGGGCTGGTATCGCGGTTCAAGGAAGGCAGACGCTTCGAGCTGTTTTTCAGGGCGATCGCCATGTTGCCGCCGGACCTTCCGTTCGCGGCAGCATGCATCGGACGCGGCGAACGCGAGGCGGAATTGCAGGGGCTTGCGAGGACGATGGGGCTGGAAGGCAGGCTCAGCGTGACAGATCCGGGAAGAGCCTACGCGGACGCGGTAGCCTCCCTGGATGTGGGAGTCGCGCTCGATCCGGGATCGGACGGATCCAGCCGTCCGGCGCTCGAGATGTTCGCGTCGGGGGTGCCTGTGGTCGGCTTCCGGCGGGGAGCGATATCCGACCTGGTGCTTGACGGCAAGTGCGGGCTGCTCGTCCCCGACGGCGACGCCGCCGCCCTCGCCTGCGGCATAGCCCGTCTGCTGCGCGACCGGGAGCTCCGTTCGGCCATGGGCGCGGCGGCGCTGGAGCGGGCGCGGCGCGATTTCAGCCTCGAGGCGCTGGGCAGGAGGCTGCTCGAATTCTATGCCGAGGTGGCGGGGAGCCATGCCTGCTGAGGGGGCTGACGATTCCTCCCTCCGGCCTCCGGCCAGTTCCGGTCCGTCCGCCGGGTGCTCCCGGCGCGCCCATTCCGCGCGACATGTCCGCCTTCGCTTCGCGCCGTTCCTGCGCCTGCATTTCGAGCCGATCGCCGAGAGAACAACCCGGGCGCTGGCCGAAGAGTATTCGCGGCACCTGGACACCGGGGACGGAGAGCCGGACATCGAAATTGTCGAGCTGGCGGAGGCTGCAGGGTCGGGCGCGGATACAGTCCTGACGCCCGGCCCACGCGGCTGCCGCCTGGCCTGTCGCGTCGTCAGAACGGGCGCGCAGTTCCGGGTGGAGATCGGGCCGGCGGGCGCGGAGCGTACGGAGAGACGCCCGCTGACGGCCAATGGGGCCGTAAGACACGCGATCGAGCCTGCCCTTTTCTCGGCGATGCCGTCTTTTGGAGCCGCGTTCGTTCACGGGGGGGCCGTGGCCATAGCCGGGCGCGGGATCGCCATATTCGGCTCCCGCGGCAGCGGCAAGACCGCCGCGGTTTTCGATTTGATCGGCGCCGGAGGAAAACCTGGCGCCGGCCGCGCCGCGTTCCTCGCCGGCGACAAGTTCCCGCTCGGCCGGGACGGCACCGCGTTCCCGTATGTCAGGCATCTGCACGTGTCAGCCTATACGATGGCGCGTTTCGAGGGGATGGCCGGGAGGCTGCTGGCTGCTGCGGCGCGCCGCGCGACCGGGGGCGGATCGGAGGAGTCCGGAGGCGGCAATCCTTCCGCGGGCGGGCATCCCGCGGCCGGGGTCTTCCCTGACAGGATCGAGGCGGAGCGCTCCGCAGCGTCTCCCGGCGCAGGGATCGGACCGGCTTCCGCGGCGCCGCCGCTTTCCTCCGTCCGGCGGCTGCTGGGAGGCATCCGGGCGCGCCTGTCGCTGTGGCGCAGAGGGGAACTGCGCTGCCGTGTAGAGGACGCCGTACCCGGCGCGGTCTTCGGGAGATCTGTGACGGTAGAGGTCGCGGTGTGGATGGAAAGGAAAGGCGGCAGGGGCGCCGGGGTCTCGGCTGGAGATGTCCCGCCAGGGGAGCTGGTCGGGCTGGCTGCAGCGGACGCGCGGGCGGAGTTCGCCAGGGTTGGGCAGCTCGCCGCGCATCCCGCCTTTGCCGCGGGGCCGGAGTCGGGTGTGGAGGCGGTACTTAAGGAAGCCCTGCGATCCGCCCGGTGCTGCAGGCTTTACGTTCCTGACGATGCCGATCCGCGCGAGGTGGGCGACGCCATCAGGAAGCTGGCCGGCGTGTGAATCGGCAAGCCGATGCCCGACGCCTCGACTCCCGCGAACCGATTCGGAACATGCCCGCGTTCCGGGCGGGTCGCGCTGCCGGTCCGCGGGAACGGTTGTTGAAGAGGACGCGACGGACGGTTCCGGGGCGGTACGTGCGCAGGCCGCCTCTGGTGTTCTCTAAGAGCCTTTCCGAAAACCTGCTGCGATCAGCTTATACGCTCAGCGATCCACACAACCCGGCGGGAAGTTTTTGGACGGTCTCTAAAGGCCGCCTGTGGTAAAAATCACGAAACGTGCTGTCCGGCTGGAGCGGTTCCCCGCCGGAGATCCCGGGTAAGACATCACGGGTAATTGTTTGCCGCGTTCAGGAGGTGGCCGCTCTTTGCAGTGGCGCGTCCGAACGGGCTGACAATGGCGCCACTGCAAATGGGTCCGCCCTGTCCGCTGCGGCTCAACATAGGGACACGGCAAACAATTACGCCGGCGGAGCCGGGAAATGCGTCAAGCGGAGGACTTCGCGCAATCGTCGTCTGACGCGGAAGCGGGACGCCGTGGCACGGGCGCCCTGAAAAATTCCTTCCTGGGAAGTTGGAAGAGAGGCCGGACCGGGAGATGGGAGCTCCGTCTCCCGGTGGCCGGACAAACAAGGAGGCCGGATCGGAGATGCGTTTCCTTTCGGGCATACAACCTTCGGGCAAGCTGCACCTTGGCAATTACTTCGGGGCCATAAAACAATACCTGGAACTCCAGGACAAGGGCGAGGGCCTGTATTTCATCGCGGACCTGCACGCGCTTACATCCCTCCAGGATGGCGACAAGCTGCGTGAGATGACCCTTGATGTGGCTATGGATTACCTCGCCTTGGGACTGGATCCGAAAAAATCCATACTGTTCCGCCAGTCGGACATTCCGGAGGTTACGGAACTGGCGTGGATATTGTCCACGGTGACCGGGATGGGGC
>JAOACM010000435.1 GCA_026417845.1 Planctomycetota bacterium
AATCCGGATCCGCCGCGACGCCCCCGCCGGTCCGGGGGGCCGGATCTGGAGAGACGCGCCGCGCGCCGATGCGGCGACGCAGGCGGCTGGTGCGGACGATCCTTCGCCTGAGCGGAGGCGGGGCGGAGACCTGGTTTGCGCCCCGGACCTCGTCCGAAAACTCCCTTGGCGTCCAAGGTTTCCGCGGCGTCCCGCCCGATCCGTCCGGAAGTTTCCGGACAGGTTCTTATTCTCCGCGCGAGCTCCATTCCGCGCTTTCGTCCCCGCAGTTGCGCTGGCCCTCGTATCGCCTGTCTTCCTTGCATCCGGTCCCGCCGCGGCCGCCACGCCGGGAACGGTAAACATCGAGCGGTATGTTTCGGAGATAGACGGCAGCGAGCAGCCCTATAGCGTGTACGTGCCCGATCCCTACGATCCCTCTCGGCCGCACCCGGTGGTTTTCCATCTGCACGGCTACGGGGGCAGGCTGTTCGGCTCGGTCTCGACGTTTCAGAAGCAGTGGGCAGATGCACGCGGGTGGCTGCTGGTCGGTCCGGACGGCCGCGGGAGCCAGAACTACGACCACATAGGCGAGGACGACTTTTTCCGGGTGCTGGACGACCTGCGGAAGAAGTACAACGTTGACGGGGACCGCCTGTATCTGGTCGGCGTCTCGATGGGTGGCCACGGATGTTACAGGCTCGCCTTCCGCTTCCCGGACCTTTTCGCCGCATCCGCCCCCGTAGCCGGCTGGACCGATTACCGCGAATTCTATCCGCACTGGTACGAGCAGGCGTACCGGCCGAAGCTGCCCGACTACGTGGACCCCACGCGGCTCCCGCTTCTGATCGAGGCATCGTCACTGTATCAGGCGGAAAACTCGAAATACGTCCAGCTGCGGATCGCATATGGATTACAGGACACAGTGAACCCGCCGGTGAATGCCATCCGGGTCATCGAAGCCCTCGACGCGCTGGGCTACCCTAATTATGTGGAGGTCGCCGAGCCAGGCGGTCACGGGGCGGGATATGACGTTGAGGTGATTTACCGGTTTTTCGAGGGCAAGTCGCGGGTCAGAAATCCGAAGGAGGTGGTGTACGTAACAAACCGTCTGCGGCACGCCGGCGCTTACTGGCTCCGCATAAAGGACCTTACGACGAGAGAGGCGTTCGCGCGGCTCGCTGGCATCATCCGGCCGGGCAACGAAATTTCGATATCCGCTTCGAACGTCCGTGCGTTTTCCATAACGCTGAACGATTCGCTCGTGGACATGACATCGCCAGTCCGCGTTCTCGTGAACGGTGCCCTCGCCTGCGAAGTCCCCGCGGCAGCGGAGATATCCCTTTATGCCGTCTACGATGACATGTTCAGGCTGACGGCTTATTCGACGTCTCCTCCGGCGATTCCGGCCCCTCACAAAAACGCGGCCATGGAAGGTCCGATCAACGAGGCTCTCCTCTCCAGGT
The DNA here is from genome assembly GCA_026417845.1 of Planctomycetota bacterium. Lineage (GTDB taxonomy): Bacteria > Planctomycetota > SZUA-567 > H5-PLA8 > CALKMO01 > CALKMO01. The sequence goes on from JAOACM010000435.1 coordinate 1,446, forward strand.
TCCTCGTGGTATACGGCGCCTCGGGTACGCCGGAAGAAACCGCTGCGAACCTGCGGGACGCGCGGCTGTTCGCGGCTCAGTGGAACGGCTGGACGATACTGCGCTGGGGAATGGAGACGGTGCCGCCGGATCGCGCGGACGACTGGTTCGTGGCGCCATATCCGTTCGCCGTCGGGGCGCATATGAGCGGCGCCGTTACGGTAACGCCGATTTCGGATATCGAGGCGTCCGCCATGGACACCTCCGGATACAACCTGATCCTTTTCGGCAACGAGACCACCAATTCGCTTACAGCCGCGCTCGCCTCCTCGGCCGGCCCCATCAGGCTCGCCGGCGGCGGCATAGAGGTCGGTGGCAGGAGCTATTTCGACCCCAACATCGGTTACGCCTTCATATATCCGCGGCCGGATGCCCCTTCGCGGAGCATGGTCGTGTTCAACGGATACTTCGGAAGCCTTCCAGAAATAATATCGTGGGGGGCTTTCAACGTCGGCAAGGACTGGGAACAGCTTCCGTTCCAGTTGCCCGACTACGTCGTGTACGACAAGACCCTGCCCAGGACGGGTGTGGTGGTTCCGACGTCCGAGTTCGATTATCTGCCGGAATGTTACCTTGAGGCCGGTTTCTTCGACGCCGACTGGGGACTCGATACGATCCCTCCGCGCACCTCGTTTTCGTTCGACGGCGTGCCCGATTCGGAACCTGGCGTCTATCTGTACGGCGGCCGCGTCAGACTCGAGGCGAACGATAATCCTGGCGGTACGGGGGTCTCGCACATCGAATACCGGCTCAACGGCGGTCCCTGGCGAACGTATTCCGGGCCATTCTGGCTGTACGAGGCCGGGGACCACACGATCGAGTACCGAGCGTCGGACGTGGGGTCGAGCTTCCTGTACGGGCCGTCGCCCGAAACCGGACGGCGCATCGCCTTATCGTCGCTGAATAATGTCGAGCCGGCCAAGAGCGTTTCGCTAAGGATACGCTACGGGTCGGGGCCGGGAGGGCACGGATTTTACGCGACGAAGTCCTCCTTCAGGATATCGTGGACGGCTCATAACGAGGAAGCTGCGGAGGACCGGTGGCGCATCCGCGCCAGGCTCCCCAGGGAAATGCTGTCTCCCATCGCCGGATCCGGATCTCCGCTCGTCGCCCCGCTCCGCCCGCCGTCGTTCGGGGATGTGCCGGCGATGCCCGCCGGTGGAGCGACCGGCGGACTGGCAGCCCTGGGACCTTCCTCGCTCGCGATGGACCTGGGGCCTTGCAGGATCGGCCCCGTCCCGCTGGATATGAGGGGCCGGGGCGTCGCGGAGGCGTTGGGCGGGACGGTATCGGTCAGGCTCGGCCTCCGCTCCGGCCGCCTGGCCGTAAGATTGAACGGCACGGATATCAGGGATGCGGTCGGAGTTTCCGCCGCTTCGCCGTCCGGCCCCGTACCGATATACATGCGTGCGGAACTCGACTCCGGACTTTCTGTCGCCGGCGAACTGGCCCACGCCTACAGGAGGAACTGCGACGCCGGTCGGGGACGGCTGCTGCCGGGCGGAGAGGCGTATATCTCTCCGGTCGTACTGGCGACCGGCTGCGAGGCGGAAGGGAACGCGGCGGGGCTGTACGAGTTCCGGATTTCGGGGCTGTGGTTTCCGGGCGGCGGCGCGGAGTGGCGACCGGCTACAGGGGCCGAGGTGTTGGTCTCCGCGGGCGCTTCGTTCGCGGAAAACATTCCAGCCGCGGCGTTCCGCGAGGTGCGCGGGCTTGCCGGTGGATTCCTGGTATATCGCGCCGGTGCTGGAGGCGCCTGGGGCGGGACGCCGCGCGTCCGCGAGTTGTTGCTTGCGCCATCCGGCGGACGGTTCCGGCTGAGGTTGTCCGATGTGCCCGCCGATGCGCTAGGTCTCCCGCCAGCCGGCGGAAGCCTGACGGCCTCGGTGCCGGTATCCGTGGCGATCCTTGGGGATGATGGCGAGATGCGCGTCCTGTCCGTCCGCGCCGATATCGGACGCAAGAACGCCGATTCCAGAAAGTGGCGGCGCTGAACGTAACCGCCGCAGCCGTGCCTCCGTACCGCCGGCGTCATCCCAGGCATTCTGGACTCCCCTCGCAAGCTTCGGCGTTATGTAATCATAAGCCACGGTCGCGCCCCTCATCCGGGCCTCCCATCGCACGCGTCGGCGTTATGGCAGCGCCTGCCCCGGGGCCTCGGGCGTCCGCGTCATGGGGTAGCCCGGATGTTGCGCGCGGCCAGGCACCTTGAAAACGAAGCGCCGGGAGCACGTCGAGGCTTTCATTCGGGCTGGGAGGGGAAAGATCAACAGTAGGCCGAGGCATGGGAGCCGGTGCGATGTCTCCGTGCGGGAGAGAGATTTGCGCGGGCGGCGGGGGGCTTACCCCAGCCCTCCAGAATGAACACGCTCCCGCCGGACAGCGCTTTT
>JAOACM010000436.1 GCA_026417845.1 Planctomycetota bacterium
GGACATAACGTCATTTAGTGTGGCATGCCACAAAGTCCACATTATTTTGCCGACTTTCTTGGACTCGCCCGACCTGCGACATGCATAATTATGCAATTCCAAAAACCCTATATATTGTATCGAAAAGCGACGTTGGGCACTATATGCGGGTATCCTTTAATATTGGGCTATCGCTGGCTGAGTTAGCTTTTCACGCCTATCTGCATCTCTTTGCATCCACAGGCGTCTGCCCCTCGCCGGACGCCGGCAGACAACAGGGGCGCGACGCTCGGGACTCGAACCTGCCTCCCATCCTGGCGAAGTACAACGCGATCTGCTCTGTCCGCGTCCCGCCCGCTTGACGCCGATGTCGCGCGCATCGTATCATACGGTCCGGCGACGCGGCACAGAGGAGGTTTCTCCCGATGAGACTCCGGCCGTTCGGCGCGTGCGTCTTCCGTATCTCCCTGGCGGCGATCTTCAGCCTGTCCTCCGGCGCAGCTCCGTCTTCCGCGAGCGCCTCCGAGCGGACCGGCGATGCCGGCGGCGGGCTGTCCCCCGCAGATGCCTCAGCCGTGCAGAACGCCAGGGATGCGCAGAGGGCGCTCGGCGCGCTGATCGAAAAGCTGTCCAGGTCCTTCGTGTTTATCGGCGGCGGGTCGGGAGTACTGATAAGCCCCGACGGATGGTTTCTGACGAACCATCACGTGGCCGGCTCCAGCAAACGGTGGATGGTGCGTGTCGGCGGCAGGCTATACAAGGCCGAACTGGCCGGCACCGATCCCCGCGGGGACGTGGCGCTGCTGAAGATCGAAGGCGCATCCGGGATGCCGTTCGTCGAGCTGGGCGATTCGGACGCCGTCAGGGTCGGTCAGCAGGTCATAGCGATCGGGAACCCGTTCGGACTGGCCGGCGCCGATGGCGACCCGACCGTTACGATCGGCATCGTCAGCTGCCTGCACCGCTTCAACGAGGGCTACTCCGACGCGATCCAGACCGACGCGGCCGTAAACCCTGGCAACTCCGGCGGCCCCCTGTTCACCCTCGACGGCAAACTGGTCGGCATAAACGGCCAGATAGCGACCCGGTTCGGTCAGCGATCAAATACCGGCATCGGGCTGGCCATCCCGTCCAACCAGATAGCGCGTTTCCTGCCTCTGCTGAAGGATGCCAGAGGCGGGATTGTCTTCCACGGTCTGGTCCGCGGCATCCGGTGGAAGGGCGACGCGGATGACTCGATGCAGGACGGCGCCGAGGTCGCGGAGACGGCCGCCGGATCGGTCGCCGAAAAAATCGGCCTGAAAAAAGGCGACGTTATAACGGCCGTGGACGGCGCGAAGGTGCAGAATCCCTTCCGGTTCAACGGTATCATCGGCACCTACCCGGCCGGCGCCGAGTTGACATTGACGGTAAAAAGAGGCGCGACCGTCGAGACTCTCAAGGCGAAGCTGGAAAAGTTCGACCCGGCCGACCTTGGCGCGACGATCAAGAGGCCCGTCGCGCCGGGGTTGATGCCTCCGGTCGAGATCGAGAAGGTCGAGAAGGGCCTGGCGGCCGACAGGGCTGGTCTTCAGCCGGGCGACAGACTGCTGGCCATAGACGGCAAGAGGGCTGACTCGATCCCAGCGCTCATGGGACTGCTGGCCGCGTCCCAGTACCTCGCCGGCGACAAGGTGAAAGTCCGCTTCAGACGGGGCGATGAGGAGAAGGAGACTGAACTGACCTTCACCTCCGCCTTCGATAACCCGAGCCTGATGCGCAGGCGTTAGAAGGCTCCGGGGCCCGGGCTGGGACTTGGGGCCTGGAACCCGGCACCTGAGGCATTCGGTCTCCGGCATATTTCCCGCGCGCGTGGGGGAAAAGCGGCATCGGTCGCCGGCCGCCGGAAATCTGACGGCACCCCCCCCACGCCAGTCTCGATTTTGGCGTCTCATAAATACCCCTCCGGCGCGTCATAACTTATGATGGCATGGGCTTCCGGCCCGCAGGATTCGGGTGCGGGTTTGCGGCTCGCGCGGGGAGCTTCCGCGCGCATTACGGAGAATGCGGGGGGGGCGCCGGAGTGAAACCGGCCGGCGGGTTCCGCGCGCGGGTCGTATGCAGAAGGAGGGTTCGTCCGATGAGATCGGCGGCCGGCGTGGCGCTGGTGTGCGCCCTGGCATTGATCGCGGGGGGGTGCACGGTTCAGGAATCGTATTTCCAGCAGCAGGACCAGTATTTCAAGCCGGAGGGCAAGCGGGCTGTCGGCAGAGATGGCTACGTCGGGGCCGTCTGGCGAGTCCCGGCCGGAGACGAAGGGGAAGGACTCTGCAGCGTCGTCGTGGCGCTCGGCCCGATGACATACCGGCCGGCCGAACCCGGCTTCGGGGACGTCTGGAAGGTATCGGCCGTATTTGAGTTCCGGAACAGGCTCCCGGAGCCGGTCACGTTCCTGCCGGGCAGCATCAGGCTGAACACGGGCAAGACCGGCGATTGCGAACCGGCAGCCGTTACGCGGCTGGGCGACCCGGCGAAGCTGAGCGGCCCGGTCGAGGTGCTTGATTACAGCCGTGCCTGCTTCGTCGCAACGTGGCTGCTCAGACCCGCGGAGGTCGAGCAGCGGGGAGGGTTCACGTTCCTGCCCAGCAGATGGCCGGGCCGCTTCGGACAGGTCGCCATTACGTGGGGGTACAAGTACGCCGGCAGGGACTATCTGGAAAAGTCGGTCTTCAAACCAACGGATTCCGCGCTGGCTGAACGTTCGCTGGCACTGAAGGGCCGGGAGGTTCTCGCCGCCGACGTGATATATCCCGATCCGGAAGATGTGCCGTTTCTGTCGGCCGCTCCGGGCATCGGCCCGCTGATCCCTGAAACTGCGGCGCCGGCGCGGAAGGAGGTCCGGCTCTCGCACAACGGCGTCTGGTGGCCGCTCGAGGGCAAGCGATCCGGCTGCATCTGTCAGTAAGAGCCTGTCCCGGAACTCCCCCTCCGGACAGTGGGGATCGCAGAGCGTATAAGCTCCGCGCCGGAAGTTTTTAGACAGGTCCTAAAAGCCCGGATGGCAACTCCGGGAGATTCCTGGTAATTGTTTGCCGTGTTCATATATCGGGGCGCAGCGACAGAGCGGCCTTATTTGCAGCAGCAGCATCATTGGTGCCATGTTCAGGTTCGCCACTACAAATGGCAGCCGCTATCTGAATGCGGCAAACAATTGCTGCACCCGATTCTTGACGGCTTCCCCGGGTAGTTCGCTTTATCCGGTCTCCCGCTTCGCTGGAAAATCGGGCGGGCCGGTGTATGAAAAAGGCTCCACACGTTCCCGCCGGTGCCGGGTGAGGCTGTCGTGCCGGATAAGACCGGTTGAGATCGGATGTTCGAAAGGCGCGGTCAGGGCATGGAAGTTGAGATCGAAGAGGGGCAGGAAGGATGCATGGCTGACGCGGCGGCATATGGAATCTGTCTGGGCGCCAGCACCGTTACGGCGGTAGCCGTCAGCCGGGATGGCAGGGGCGTTTTCGCGGAGCGCCGGACGCATGGAGGCCGGCCCAGGGCGGCTGCGGCCGCACTTCTGAGGGAGAAGCGTATCGCGGGCAAGGTGCGCGCCGCGTTTACCGGAAGGGCGATCCTGTCGGATGTGCGATGGCCATACAGGCTGACGGAGCCGGAGGCGGTATCGGAAGCTGCGGCAGCGATGGGGACTCCTGCGCTCGCCGGAGTCAGGGCGATCGTTTCGGCCGGCGCGGAGACCTGCATCGCCTACGCCATAGACGAACGCGGCCGGATATTGAAGGCTGGGACAGGGAACAAGTGCGCCAGCGGAACGGGCGAATTCTTCGCGCAGCAGTCCGCGCGCATGGGGCTGTCGCCGGAGGAAGCGCAGAGGCTTGCCGCCGGCGCCGCGCGGTACCACGC
>JAOACM010000437.1 GCA_026417845.1 Planctomycetota bacterium
GATGTGTATAAGAGACAGGGGCAAACCCGAAGACTTTCGTTACGCTGCCTGGCGCGCAGAAGCTGGAGCGAGTTGGTGGTGGCGCAGCTATTTCAAGGTATTCTTGCTCCAGGGAGCTATCCTGCTGATTGTGGCTGCGCCGTTGTTGGCCCGTCCGGGCGCAGCATCGCTGGCAGCAGCCGTTGCCTGAACGGCGGCAACCAATTGCGGTGCGCGTGGCGCCCGGCCGGGCGGACACCAGCGGCGCCGGTCCGACTGGCTTCCGGCAAACTGTCGGGACGCGGCGAGCGGACGTAGCTGCGCGATTCCCGCCGCTCGCGGCATCCGCCTGGGACCCGCGCCCCCGGGAGGCACTCAGGCGACGGGCGTCAGGACGGCCGGTGCGGAGGGATGCATGGGGAACAATCCTCTGGAAGGGCTGAGGATCGGGTTTGTCGGGGCCGGTAACATGGCAGAGGCGCTGGCTCGCGGCCTGCTTGCGTCGGGAGCAATACCGGCATCTTCGGTTGTGGCGTACGATCCCTCTACCGATCGGGCCGGGATATTCCGCGGGCTCGGGGCGGCTCTGGCCGCGTCGAATGCGGAGGTCGCGGAGCGGTGCGATGTGATCATCCTGGCGGTCAAGCCGCAGGTCGCCCCAGCTGCGTGCGCCAGTCTGAAGCCGGGGCTGGCCGGGAAAAGCCGGCTGGCGATTTCCATCATGGCTGGAATTACGACCGCCAGGATAGGGGAGATGTTGGGCGCCGGCGTCCGTGTGGTTCGCGCCATGCCTAATACGCCGATGCTGATCCGCTGCGGCGCGACCTGCATATGTCCCGGCGCCGGCGCCTCCGAGAAAGATATGGCCGTGGCCGAAGCGATTTTCGTGCCGGCCTCGATGGTGATGCGCGTGCCGGAATCGCTGATGGATGGAGCGACGGCGCTTTCAGGCAGCGGTCCGGCCTACGCGTTCTACCTTGTGGAGGCGATGGTTGAGGCCGGTGTCGCCGAGGGGTTCCGGCGCGAGGATGCGCTCGGGCTCGCCACCCGCGCCGTGCTCGGCGCCGCACGGATGCTCGAAGAGACGGGCCTGGCTCCCGGAGAATTACGGAGGCGCGTAACCAGTCCGGGCGGCACGACGCAGGCGGCGATCGAAAGTATGGAGGCAGCAGGAGTAAGAGGCGCGATATCGGCGGCCGTCAGGCGGGCAGCCGCGCGGGCCAGAGAACTGGCCGGGGGATAGGTCCGCCGCGTAGCGGCCGGCGCGGAAGCCGGGCGCTGCCATATGCCAGGCGCAGAGGCCTGCCCGCCCCGGGTGATCCGGCACTGGTCGCCAGGAGCCTGTCCGGAAACCTCCCAGGCGTTCAGGGTTTCCGGAGCGATATGCCCACCCGTTCCGGAGGTTTCCGGACGGGATCTGAAAGCCTGTCCAAAAACCCAAGGGCGGGGCTTATGGTTCGAGACTGGCTGCCTTCCCGGCTGGAGGGGGGGGCCTGATGGGTCCTGAAAATCCAAAAACTTCCCCGCCGCGAAGTCGAGATCGCAGAGCCGTAAGCTTCGTGGCGGCAGGTTTATCGGATAAGCTCCAGCTCCGTGTGGGGGGGCCTGAGAAGTCCGTCCGCAATCATGGAAGGACGGCTCGGCCGCAAGGCCGCCGGAGCTTGTAGGTTGGGACGGCGGGTCTTATAACGGGATTGCTCGGGGGATCGCCCGGCCGGATGGCCGGGGGCGCGGCAGTTTCGAAAGGCGCGGAGCCCCTCCGGTTCGCGGGGGCGGCGTCCGGGAGATCGCAGACAGGGTTCGATCGGCGGGAAGATCATGGCGCGACTTGTAGTCGAACGCGGCAACGAGAAGGGCGTCTCGCTCAATTTCGACGACTTCGACTGCTCCAAGGTTATCGGCCGGTCGAGCCAGTGCGACCTTGTGCTGACCAGCCACATGGTGAGCCGGCGGCATTTCCGCGTGTCCCGGACCGACGATTTGTTTACGATCGAGGATCTCGGCAGCAATAACGGGACGTTCGTCAACGGCGCGCGCATATTCGAGGAGACGCTCCTGCTGTTCGGAGACAGGATAAGGGCCGGCGATACGATATTCTCGTTCCTCAGCGACATGGAGAGGAACGACGGAGCGCTGGCAGGCCAGAAGATAGGCGGATACCACCTGCTTAGACGTATAGGCATCGGAGGCATGGGCGAGGTGTACCTCGCGACGCAGATGGCCCTGAGCCGCACCGTGGCGCTCAAGATACTGTCCCCCGAACTGACGCAGGACCGCGCATATGTGGCCAAGTTCGTGCTGGAGGCGCGGTCCGCCGGCAAACTCAACCACCCGAACGTGGTGCAGGTGCACGAGGTCGGGGAAGAAAACGGGGTGTATTTCTTCTCGATGGAATACGTGGATGGCGGGTCCGTCCAGGACCTGATATCGCGCGGCAGGAAGCTGACTCCTGAACGCATCATAGATATAGCCATCCAAGCCGCCCAGGCACTCGAGTACGCCGAGAAACAGAAGATAGTTCATTGCGACGTCAAGCCGGACAACCTGATGCTCACGAAGGACGGTGACGTGCGCCTGGCGGATCTCGGCATAGCCAAGGTCATGAGCTCAGCAGGGAAGGCCGAACAGAGCGAGGGAGTGTTCGGGTCGCCGCACTACATGGCGCCTGAACAGACGCGCGGGTTGCCGCTGGACAACAGGGCCGATCTGTACTCGCTCGGCGTTACGCTCTACCGGTGCCTGTCGGGCAAGCTGCCCTTCTCCGGCAACGACGCCAAGGAGATCATGGAGAAGCAGGTCTTCGAGGAACCCGAGCCGCTCAAGAATCTCGAGCCGAACCTGCCGCCGATGCTCTACACGGTAGTCAGCAAGCTGATGAAGAAGCGACCTCAGGACCGGTACCAGTCGGCCAGGGATCTCATAACGGATCTGGAAAAGGCGCGGGAACAGATACGGCAGGGGATAAAGGCCTCGCCGCGGACCAGCGGGACGGGGCCGGCCGTCGGGCGCCGGGTGTCGCGGATCAGGCGGAGGCGGCCCGGGTGGTTAGGCCTGCTTCTGGTGGCCGCCGCTCTCGCCGGCGGTGCGGCGCTCTTCTCGACGCTTCTGGCCGGGACCCGCGACAGGGCGGACGAGGCCAGGCAGGTGTTCGCGGAGGCGCAGGAGGCGGAGGCGAGATCGGATTTCAGGACGGCCGAGGAGCTGTACCGGAAGGCGGTGGCGCTGGCGGCGAAGGATAATAACAGGAAGGATGAGGCCGAGTACAGGAAGGCGCTGGAGGCGTGCAGGAAGCGCATGGCGGATCGGGAGGCGTTCGAGGTCGCCCGGGCTAGGTTCGCGGGTATCCGCCGCGCCGTCGAGCGGAACGAAGGGAACTCACTCGCTAACCTCGAAGCAGTCAGGGCGTTTCTGGCCGAGTGCCGGAGCGATCCCTCGCTTGATCAGCTCGCCCGCGAGGCCGCCGAACTGGAACGGAAGTGCAGGGAAAGGTGGAACGAGGAAAGCGAACGGGAGTGCGATGCCACGGCCGAGACTGTTCGCGAGTGTCTGAAGCGGAAGGACTATGACGGGGCGCACTTGGCCATTGAGACGTTTTCGCGCAAATATATGGGATCCACCGGCTGGGACGGACTTGAGGAGGGGCGCAGGACGCTTACCGATGTGCTCGAAAAGGATATGAAGGCCGCGGTGAAGGCGAGCGGCGAGGCGATGGCCAGGGGCGAGTACGACCGCGCCGTGGACGTCTACTCCAACTTCCTTGAACGGGCCAGACTCGCCTGCGAGGGGCGGTACCGTGTCGAGGCTGAGCGGCAGATCGCGCGGCTCAGGGCGAAGATACGCGAGGCGAGGGAAAGGGGCGGCGGGGAAAAGGAAAAGACGGACATGGCC
>JAOACM010000438.1 GCA_026417845.1 Planctomycetota bacterium
TAGCCGATCGGGTCGGGCGCGGAAAAACGGCCGAGGGTTGGCGAATAAAATCTGTTGCGGAGGAATATGTCGCCGGTCGCCGAGTCGTGCATCTGCCCGCGGTAGCCGATGGAATTCAGGGAATAAGCTCATCCGATTATTCGACCCATCCGATTTGCTTGCGCAAGGCCGGAGAAGAAATCCTTATTCTTTCTATGAGAATCCGGACGCATTGCATTACCTCTTTCGCAACATCATGCGACATTTCCCAAGAAGACTCCCATCTATCTTTTATATTCATCCTGATGCCGTCCGATTTTTCAATAGAAATGGTTACATCGCTCGATATATTGGGGCTATAAAAGCTGAACCTGCTTCCAGGCTTCAAGTGCCCGAGATTTTCGTAAAATGGCAATATATCGCGCGCCGGGACGCACAGTTCAGGATAGCAGAACCTCGCGTATATCATGGCGAATACTACAAGGCCGCTTCTCGCCCTGCCGCTTTCGTCCCTGCCAAAATGGCCCCACAAGGGACGCAACCTTATGAAGGCATTCTGCGAGGAGACGACACCATCCTTGGATATCCGAAACGTCCCATTCCTGCACCACTCGAACCAGATATCCAGATACCGCTTCCGATGCTCCCATCTGTAGAAACACTCCTTGTGAAATGCGCAATCGGAATATCCCACCAGATCGTGAGACGTGTCGTCTATGAAATGGGGAAAATTCAAAAAAGCGTCCCCCTCTTGGAACCTCCTCAGACAAACTGGACATTTATAGGGAATACCCATGATGTGCCCCTTCCCTACCAGGACTTTATGATCCGGACGTTCCCGGAGGTATCGAAGACCGACAGCCCTCCTCCAGCCCTGATTATGGCAGATTGCGATTGTCCTGTCACACGATGAAAATCGAGCAAGAAATCTATATCTCCAAGAATTACATCGGCTGCGCCGCCTGAGGGCTTGAGCGATGCCCAACTGGGATGAGAATGGCCGGACAATCGCCATCCTTGCCGTACCAGCATTCCGCCGCCGGGCACTTCCCCTCCCTTCAGGCCCAGCCGAACGACAACCCTGCGCCCGCCTGTCGTGAACATGGCGAATTCTCCTTTCGCTACCTCGTTCAATTTCGCCAAATCCTTCAGGGATACCTGCCTTTTCAATACCATAACACGACTTCCTTCCTGCGGAAGGGCATCGAGCAATTTCTGCTGCCGTGCGTTCAGTCTGACGCCGAACGGCAACGGCAGCGGGTCTTTTACTGTCTCGAAGCGTTCCGATGGCAAGATGCCGGCTGCTGGAGGACCAAGAGCAGTTCCCGCCCTTAAGGCATGGACGGACTCCGCGAAGGGCATGGCGGTCGTTATCACCCTCGCGCCGCCGGAAGCCGTCCTGAAGACCTGCTGGGGAAGCGACAACTCTTCGCGCTGCCCCGTGTAAACGAATTGTTCAAGATCGGTATCTAGGATCGCGCCCTCGGCGAACTCGGTGGCGCCAAACACATCCGCCGTAACGTTCGCGAGTGTCAGTGCCACGAGACGGCCGCCGCGGATTCCCCTGGCCCTGTGAAGTTCGACCACCGCGCCGGTGTATTCGTATTCCCTGTTGAACATCGCGTTGTACGTGTTGTTCATGAAGGCGTAAGTAAGCACCGGCTGCCCGCCGATCTCTCCGCCTTCCAGCAGGACGCCTATGTCGCGTTTCTTGGTCACGACGCCGGTCACCACGGCATCCATCGCCGCCAGGCTCACTTCCTTGACCGGCAATACGACCCTCTGCGGAACAAGCGGCACCCTCTCGATATCGCCTGTCATGAAAAAGGTTTTGATTTCGTCCCACCATGCCCCCCAGAAGCCGCGTGCGGCTCTGATATGCCCCGTGCATCTGTCGGGTTCGCCGGGCCTGTTGTAGTCCGGGCACGTCGGGTCGCTGCACAACCCCCACGGGTCCCAGGCGTTGGCCGGATCGCTGGAGGCGTAGGAGTAGAGGTTCAGGCCGGCGGAGTAGCCGATCGGGTCGGGCGCGGAAAAACGGCCGAGGGTTGGCGAATAATATCTGTTGCGGAGGAATATGTCGCCGGTGGCCGAATCGTGGAGCTGCCCGCGGTAGCCGACGGAAGATGCGTGGACCGATCCCGGCAGCGATGCGGACGGGCCTTTAACAAGCCTCCAGTCGCGAGATTGACGCGCCAATTAGCACAATATGATTGCGTTGCCTTGCTCAATCGCGGCCGCACAAAGTCTTCGCAATTTATCCAAGAAATCCCGAACTATATCGTCCTCTGGTTGCGCAGCATGATCGATCAAAGATAGCTCTCTTTCCAAAGCTTCTATGGATGCGCGTGAAATGGGCGGGCTTCCACCAAAAGCATCGCTCAAAACATGACCAAGGACAATGGGCGCCTTGCCTTCGCATAGTTCGGCTATGCGCTGTTTGAGGGCATGAACATGCGCCATATTTCCAATTCGTACCTCAATAGCCAGCAGGCCATCGCAATAAGGATTTTCCCACCCATCTTCAAAATCTAATCTGCCGCTAACTTCGTCCACAAGCTTTATCTTCGACCTGTAAGGCTCCGGCACTCGAACGTTCTCAATCCGGTAGTAGACCACCGCGTTAAGTCCCATGGTCATGCTCCTACTGGTTCGGGATTGCAGTTCCACTGCCTACCACAAGAGGTAGCCAAAGCGTCGTCTTACCTGTACGTACGACCGTTCCGCCATGAAAGATCACAGTGATCGTCTTGGATTCCAATGCGGGCTTGTTGCCTATCGCCCTGAGGACTTGGCTCAAAGCATCGTCTGGAGATATTTGCCCCAATGCCCTGGCATCTATCAAAATCTCGTCGCCAAATCCGCCAACCTGCTTCAACGCCCTCTCGGCGGCGTTCTTGATTGCGCTCAACTGCGAGCTAGCTTCGATAGTTTTCAACTCAGTCCGAACGCCGTTGACGAGAACATCCGCAGTCCTTATTCCCTCAATCCCTGCTTTGCCGGTCTCCTCAAGGACTTCGACTTCAGCCCCGGATTCGACCAATTCCTCAATGATCTCGATTTCAGCCTTCTTTCTCCCGGCCATATCTCCAATCAGTTTTCCCCTCCCTCGGCCGAACACCTTGCGAAACGCCCCCGCAGCCGCGGCGCCGAGGCGGTTGTTCAGAGCGGCGGAGATCGTCCTTGCCATAGCGCGTTCGATCAGCGCGCCGCCTCCAAACGTAATATCCGCAGCTGCGATACGCCCCAGAGCGGTCTCAGCAACTCGCCCCACGACCTGCCGCCCCAAGACTCGTCCACCGACGGCTGCCACCCCCTTCCCGACGGGCGAAAACATAAGGACTCCCTGAACCATACCCACTCCCCCATGGAGAAATCTCTGCCCCATCGTGAAGTCCCGTCCGGCTGCGTCCCCGCCCACTATCGCTTCGGCAACCTTAGAGTAGCCAATTTCATGACCTATCCAGTAATAATAGTAACATATGCCGCCGTACCTTTCCTCAGCGGCGGCAAAGTTACGGGCTATGGCTCTCTCCGTCACAAAGTAACTGTAAATGTCCTGCAGCGCCTCCATCATCTGGTCTGCGGCGTTTTCATTCGACCGCTCGAATCCCATGTCGGTGGCCTTGATTCCTACAACTCCCCCTTCGTAGTACCAGTCGTGCGACCAATAACTTCTCTTTTCGAAGGATATCCCCATATTGCTAACCCACAACAACAAGTAAAGCCCTTCCTCTCCGTATTTCCTGAAGAAAGCTTCATACATGCCTCCTATCGTAAAGAGGCCCATCGGGTCGAAGCGGTTTGCCGGGTCGCCGGAGGCGTAGGAGTAGAGGTTCAGGCCGGCGGAGTAGCCGATCGGGTCG